>CAMCIE010000302.1 GCA_945874815.1 uncultured Bacteroidales bacterium | reverse complement strand
GCAGAGAAACCACCACTGAGCATCAGGATGTTACACTCATCGATATTCTTCTTCATCATGGCGATTGAATCGAAGATATCCTTCTCGGTAAGGTTGCAGAACACCCCGAACCTGACCTCGGCACCGGCACAACGCCATGCCTTGGCAGAATCATAATCGCAGTTAGTTCCAGGGAAAACAGGAATGAACACCAGAGGATGCTCAATCTTTTCACCCTTGTATTTCATCTCGGACTTCTTGACCTTCACAGGCTTGATGCCCTCAATGCCCTTAGGCGCAACATCTTTGTGGAATGCCTCGGCAGTATCAGGATAAACCTGAGCAAAGCGCTCCGAATTCTCTGCCATGAGATCGAAAATGTCGAACTTATGACCATTGATGTTCAGGATGCTGTCCTCGCCATCAGTGATTTCACCAAGAAGGATTGCATTTTCGTAATCAAGAGGCTCCTCAGACTCAACCACGATTGAGCCGTAACCATAATCAAAGAGAGTCTTCTCATCGACATTCACCTTCACGTCAAGACCGTTGCCGAAAGACATCTTGCAGACTGCTTCGGCTATGCCTCCGAATCCAACCGCATAACCGGAAACGATGTTGCCGGCCTCAATCTGCTCGTGGATGAAAGTCCAGTTCCTCTTAAGCTGCTCTGTATCAGGCATTCTGTTCTGAAGAGGAGTATGTTTGATCAGGTAAACCTTGTTGCCTTCCCATTTGAATTCAGGAGAAATCACCTGGTCAGCATCAACCGTGGTGATACCGAATGCCATGAGCATAGGCGGAACATTGATGTGCTCGAAAGTACCGCTCATGGAATCCTTTCCACCGATTGAAGGCAGACCGAGCTCGACCTGCATCTTCAGCGCACCCATCAGGGCAGCAAGCGGCTTGACCCAGCTCCTGCGGTAGGTAATCCTTTCGAAATATTCCTGATATGAAAAACGCATCCTGTCATAGGCCGCACCGGCAGCCACCACCTTCGAACAAGCCTCCACAACTGCATAGGCAGCACCGTGATAAGGGCTCCACGAGGTGATGAACGGGTTGTAGCCGAAAGCCATGATGCTGGAAGTATCCGTATAGCCGAAAGTAGGGAGTTTCTGCACAGAGACCTGAGTCTCAGTAGTTTGCAGGCAGCCACCGAAAGGCATGAGCACGGTAGAGCGGCCGATGGTGGAGTCGAACATCTCAATCAGACCCTTCTGCGAAGTGACATTGCGGTCACGCAGATTAGACAAGACTTTATCCTCTAAAGTCTTGCCCTCGACTTCTCTCCTGAACGGATCAATATCCTCAACGGCGCCCACAGTAGCCTTCGAATAATGCTTCGCACCAGCGCTGTCAATGAATTCACGTGACAAATCAACGACGAGCCTGTCACCATTGAACATCCTCATCCTTGCAGAGTCAGTCACATCGGCAACATGTGTCACCTCGATGTTCTCGCTTGCGCAGTATGCCATGAACTCCTCCTTGTCCTTCGCCTCAACCACAACGGACATCCTCTCCTGCGACTCGCTGATAGCCAGCTCAGTGGAGTTAAGTCCGCTGTATTTTACAGGAACCCTGTCAAGGTAGATGTCAAGACCGTCGGTGAGCTCGCCGATGGCAACGCTCACACCGCCCGCACCGAAGTCATTGGACTTCTTGATAAGACGGGTGACCTCAGGACGGCGGAAAAGCCTCTGGATCTTCCTTTCCTCAGGTGCATTACCCTTCTGAACCTCACTGCCGCAGCTCTCAAGGGAAGCCTCGGTGTGCTCCTTCGAAGAACCAGTTGCACCGCCGATACCGTCACGTCCGGTGCGGCCTCCCAGCAGGAGCACCACATCGCCCGGGGCAGGGCTCTCCCTGCGCACGCTGTCTGCCTTCACGGCACCTACCACGGCGCCGACCTCAAGTCTCTTTGCAAGATAACCGTCATGGTAAATCTCACGGACATGAGTGGTTGCAAGGCCGATCTGGTTGCCGTAGCTTGAATAGCCGTGGGCAGCCTTGCGGGAAATCACGCTCTGCGGAAGCTTGCCCGGGATAGTCTCAGCCACAGGCAGATAGATATCCGCAGCACCGGTCACGCGCATGGCCTGATAGACATAGGCCCTGCCGGAAAGAGGGTCACGGATTGCACCTCCAAGACATGTTGCCGCTCCACCGAAAGGTTCTATTTCAGTCGGATGGTTGTGAGTCTCGTTCTTGAACTGAAGGAGCCATTTCTCCGTTGTAAGCTCACCTTCATCATCCACCACGTCAACGTCCACATATATGCTGCAAGCATTGTTCTCTTCACTCACCTCCATGTCGTCAAGCAGACCCTGAGCCTTGAGATAACGGGCTCCTACCGTTGCCATATCCATCAGGTTCAAGCCCTTATGTTCACGACCCAGGTCCTTGCGAATCTTAATGTAGAGGTTGAGGGTACCGTCAATCTCGCCCTTTATGAAGGAATCCTCAACGGAAATCTCCTCAAGCTCGGTGGTGAAAGTGGTGTGACGGCAGTGGTCGCTC
>CAMCIE010000301.1 GCA_945874815.1 uncultured Bacteroidales bacterium | reverse complement strand
GAGAACTTGGTTTGATGCTTAATGGTTCTTTTTTGATGCAAGGTGACGGTCGAACTGTTTGAGAAAACTTCTCCTGTTGAGAATCTGGACTGCCTTGCCATCACGCACAAGGTAGAATCTCTCCTTGAAACGGAAATAGCGGAGCACTTTTACATTGCCCGAAGGGGTGCTCAGGTACTCGCTGTAATCAGGATCCTCGTAGCCAATGTCCTTGCCGTTGTGATATCCTTCGTCAGTACTGATTTTTTTCGATACCTTGGAGTAGAAGGTCAAGCCGGCACCGCTGCAGAGTTCCTTGCAGAAGCCTTCTGGCGCTCCCTGGCAGCGGCCATTGTAGTTGAGGTTCACATACCTGTCAGAGCCGATGAGAGCATAGTCAACATAGTCCCTGACCGTGGACATGGCCATGGTGCTGCGCACAAGCAGAAGGTCCGCACATGCATCTACATTCAGCAGGACATTTTCATAGAGACGTTCGTTGTACATCACAGACCCGAGTGTGAATTCCTTTTTTTCTGCATAGCAGTGGCCGTTGTATCCGAATTTATATTCAGGAGCCATTCTTCCTCTGAATATCAGGGATTTAACTCCGGCTGCCTGACGGTATATCTCACCCTCTCGTGCCTGCGCCCCCAAGTTCAGATTGACCGAAGACAGCATCAGGCATAGAACAAGAGACCTGAGAATCAGCTGATTGTCTTTCAATTTCATAAGTAAGTCATTAATGTCCACCGGTTTTCCGACGGATAAGGGGAACAAAAGTACATAAGACTTTTATAAAAATCAAATTCAACTTTTTTTTACTATTTTTGCGGACGTTTATTTAAAATGGAATTTTCAGATGAGACTACCGGCAGAATGGGAAAGGCAGGATGGCGTCCAACTGACATGGCCGCACTGCGACACGGAATGGTATGAACTCGAAAAGGTGCTCGGATGCTATGTCGAAATAGCATACCAGATACTTCGTTTTGAGAAACTTATCATTGCAACCAGGGATATCGTCGAATGCAAGTCGGATATCAGCAGAATTGCAGCGCAGAAGGGTCTTGAGATTGACCTCGACAGGATAGCATTCTATCAAACGCCTCTCAATGACACCTGGGCACGCGACCACGGCGGCATAAGTGTCTTCGGCGACAACGGTGAGAAATATCTCTACGATTTCGTCTTCAACGGCTGGGGACTCAAATTCGCTTCCAACCTCGACAACCGCATCACCAGGAACATATTCGATGCCGGGGCCTTTGCCGAGGAAGTCATGGGCGTGGATATGAGACCTTATGTCCTGGAGGGCGGCAGCATCGACAGCGATGGATGCGGCACCATGCTCACCACTACCGAATGTCTCTGTTCACTGAACAGGAACGAATATCTTTCTAAAGAGGAGATTGAAGAGGAACTTTGCGGAGCTTTCGGTCTTCAGAGGATTTTGTGGCTGGACCACGGCACCATAATCGGCGACGATACTGACAGCCATGTGGATATCCTTGCCCGTTTCTGCTCACCCGATACCATCGCATATATGAGGTGCACGGATCCGGATGATCCTCATTATGAGCCTCTTGCGAAGATGGAAAGGCAGTTGAAGGAGTTCAGGACTCTTGACGGAAAACCTTACAATCTCATTCCGCTTCCGCTTCCTGAGCCTCTTTATCTGGATGATTACAGACTGCCGGCATCTTATGCCAATTTCTTGATAGTCAATGGGGGAGTGCTTGTCCCCGCTGCCGGGTCTCCTATGGATGAGGTGGTGCGCAAGCGCCTTCAGACAGCATTTCCGGACAGGGAGATTGTAATGATAGACTGCCGTCCGCTGCTTTCCGGCCATGGCTCGCTGCATTGCATAACCATGCAGTTCCCTCAGGGATATTTACGTAAATAATCAAAAATATGACATCGAATATATTAAAGGTGGGAATGGTCCAGCAAAGCTGCTCTGCGGACATTCCGGCAAATATTGAAAAACTGAAAAACAATATCCGCAAATGTGCGCAGATGGGAGCTCAGCTTGTTGTGCTTCAGGAACTTCATAACTCAGTTTATTTCTGCCAGACAGAAAATGCAGCTCTTTGTGACCTTGCGGAACCTATACCCGGACCTTCAACAGAGACTTTCGGAGCTCTGGCAAAGGAACTCGGGATTGTGCTGGTGCTGTCGCTTTTCGAGCGCAGGACGGCCGGTATCTACCATAATACGGCTGTCGTCATTGAAAAGGACGGAAGCATAGCCGGGAAATACAGGAAAATGCATATTCCGGACGATCCTTGCTATTATGAGAAATTCTATTTCACTCCGGGAGACCTTGGATTCAAACCTATCGAGACTTCCGTGGGTACTCTCGGCGTCCTTGTATGCTGGGACCAGTGGTATCCGGAAGCAGCACGCTGCATGGCGCTCAACGGGGCACAGATGCTCATCTATCCTACAGCCATTGGAGGAGTTGCAACAGATCCGCTTGAGGAACAGAAAGTTCAGAGCGATGCCTGGCAGCTTGTTCAGAGAG
>CAMCIE010000300.1 GCA_945874815.1 uncultured Bacteroidales bacterium | reverse complement strand
ACGGTTGCATCACAAATACAGTCATGCAGCTCACAACTACCCCAAACCGCATTTCCCTTGCGGTCAATAAGGCAAACTACACTCACGGAATGATTGAGAGAACCGGCAGATTCAATGTGTCAATCCTTTCAGAATCAGCTTCTTTCGACACATTCAAGCATTGGGGATTCCAGAGCGGAAAGGATGTAGATAAAGCCGTAGGCATCAGTTTCTCTCGTTCTGAAAACGGTATTATCTATGTCACGGAAGGTGTGAATGCCGTCCTTTCTGCAAAGGTTGAGTCAATGGTTGATCTGGGAACACATACACTTTTCATCGCCGAGGTAACAGAAGCGGAAACTCTCAATGATACTCCTTCTGCAACCTACGCATACTATCACAAGAACATCAAGCCCGCACCTCAGCGTCCCAAGAAGAAAGGCTGGGTATGTACAATTTGCGGCTACATCTACGAAGGCGAAGAACTCCCTGCAGACTTCATTTGCCCGCTCTGCAAACATCCCGCATCTGATTTCAAGCCGATTGAGTAACAATCGCTTCCGCTTGCCAGCTTTCTGTACATCAACGGGGATATATTGGGTGGTCATCAAGAAATAGTCTTTTGTCTCTTTCATTCAGACCGGACATATATGCCAATTCGCTTGGCGAGAGTACTTCTGGAGGAGTTTTCGGATGCATCTTTATGCTTTGTGGTTATTGTATAAAGATACGAATTTTTCTCCAGATTTACTATGTTATATCATTGATAATCAAATAATTAAACAAATATTTATACCTTCTCACGGAAGCATATTCATGTGTCTTTTGACTCTGATTTCAGAGGACGAAACTGCCATTTGATGACCGCTTGATTATATGCTAAAGTGATGCAGTTTATTTTTTACATTTTACTTAATAAGAGATGCTGAAGCGGAGAGTGGTCATATTATTGCTCACAGCTCTACATTTGAGTTCATGTATGAGGATAACAATGCCTGCAAGTTATTCTTATTACATAAATGCAAGTGAGGACCTTCTGGAGCTGTTTGAAGTAGATGTTCTTTATTATAATCATAGAAATGAGCGGATAATCGAGCGGATAAGCAGTCCGGATTGGGAATGTACAGTGTATTTACCACCCCCTGTCACTGATGCAGAACCGCAGCATGAAGGTATGAAGGTCACTCTTTCTGCCAAGGAGGCTGCCCTGAAGGGGTTTTTTCCAGAAAAATCTACTTTCAGGATGTCTCTTAATTATGATGTAACTTATTCTCCCGAATATAAAGAAAACCCGTTCAGAGTTTCTGCCAAATCACATAATTCTGAAACCTTCAGTTTCCGAATACCTTTGGGCAATGCCGATCCTGATGATGTCACTATAGATATTGCTCCACTGAAGTATGACAAACATTTTGCCTTTTCATATAGCATAGATGATTCTTATGAAAATGGCTGGTCCAGAATTTTTGCCTGCATTAACGGGTTATGGATAGATGATCAGGAGTTTTTCCATTTCGGTATGTCTCCGACTGCAGGTTACCGTGATGATCCGCTCTGTATTACAGATGGCTGCGGAAACGACAGACGTTTTACATTCGGAGAGTCCATACAGCCTTCGTTAAGGAATAAGTATAACGAGGACGGTATTATCCATGATGAGAATACTTCCAAATATCACATTTATATTACTTGGCAGGAGCTGCAGATGATGACAGATATGGGAAATGCTGTCTATTGGCACGATGTATCTCCCGAGAAATGGTCGCAGCAGGACCCATCAGAGATTGTTGAAGGATTTAGCTCTGATTATGACGAGACCTTCTCGAAGATAGGGTATAGGATGAAGACCCTCGCACAGCCTAACGGAAGCATATACTATGTCGAGGCTGCCATGTTGAGTCCTCTGGTCTGTTTGGTAAGAGTAACGGGCAACAGTTATACTGATATCTGTTTTGACGACAATCCATCTCTTTACAAGGCCTCTGTCTTCGGAGGAAATAGTAATGCAACAAATGAAGAAAAACTCGATGAACTCTATTGTCAGGCATGTAACGACCATCCTCTTCTGGTAAGTAAATTTTGCCACAGACCCAATGAGGATGAAGTCGAGTTTCTCCGTACAGTTGCCAGGCTTTATGGCAAGGAGGGGGCTGATAATATTTGGGTCGCATCGTATGATGAGCTATATGATTATTCACTGCTGAGAAATAATGTCACAATATCCTCTTTCGTGGAGGAAGACTGCAAGGTCTTCGAGGTAACAATTCCTCAGGAAGTGGATGTGGTGAACAAGGAACTTTCTTTTGTAATATCCAACGGATCTGAGGTTGCACAGAGGTGCTCGGATAATCTCTGCGGATTTTCAAGTGCTGTCAGGGATGACGGAACGGTACTGGTTAACTGTAACTTTGGCAGCAGGTGCTATAATCTGGCCCTCAAGTATGTCTCCTTGTATGAAAAGACAAGAAACGAATATTACAAAAATTTCGCTGATTATCTGGTCTCTCTTCTGAGGGATGATCTGCAGGCAGAAT
>CAMCIE010000299.1 GCA_945874815.1 uncultured Bacteroidales bacterium | reverse complement strand
AACTGCCATGGGTTTTGTCTCACTGTCAGTTATGCCTGCACTTGAAAGCCACTGCACGGCTCTCTGGCTTGCGTTGATCTCTACAGGTAGTGTGATGATGCTGAAAAGTGTAGTCATTGCGAAAAGTGCTATTCCGAACCACAGAAGTCCGGGCATGGTATTCACGAGGATCACACCTGCCAGGAGCACCCACTGCACTATGTTGGAAGCAAATGACACAACCGGAACAAGGGCAGAACGCAATTTGAGAGGCCCGTATCCGACTGCATGCTGGACTGCGTGACCGCATTCGTGCGCTGCTACTGCTGCAGCTGCCACGCTTCTGCTTGAATAAACACTTTCACTCAGATTAAGCGTCTTGTTGGTCGGATTGTAATTGTCCGTGAGCATACCCTTGGTAGGGAGTACCTTAACATCATAGATTCCATTCTCATGCAGCATCTTCATTGCCACTTCGGCTCCTGTCATTCCGCTCGGGAGACCTACTTTAGAATACTTTGCAAATCTGACCTGGAGCATTTGCTGAACGAAAAAACTCAGCACCATCACCAGAATCATAATAACCCAAATGTTCATATTATCCTTGAATTTTAATAATTTATCGTTTTGTTTTTTGAACCGGACGCAAATATAATCAAAATCCATGCAAATCCACCAACAGTCACAATTTGTCATGACATATTGACAAATGATGTATTCCCGGGTATTAGCGAATGCATTTTGAAAAGGAATATTATTTATGTATTTTTGCGGGCGTTTTTGAGAAAAGGAAAAATGGACAGAAAAGATGATTTTTCACGCCTTGAAATCAGTCTGAAAAGCTGCAAGGAAAACTATACATATTTCAGGTCAAAACTCAGACCTGAGACAAAGTTACTCGTTCTTGTAAAAGCCAATGCATACGGCCACGGAGCAATTGAGTTTGCATCGCTTATGGAAGACTGTGGTGCAGACTACCTTGCCGTTGCCTATCCTGTCGAAGGAATGGAACTCCGCAAGGGAGGCATTAAATTGCCGATTCTTGTCCTGACTGCAGGTACAGACTTTTTCAATGAAATCATCGACAATGCCCTTGAACCGGGCATCCCCAATCTATACACTCTCAAAGCGTTCTGTGCATGTCTGAAAGAAAGAGGAATTGAAAACTATCCCATCCACATCAAACTAGACACCGGAATGCATCGCCTCGGTTTCATGACAGATCAGCTGAAAGAGCTCCTTGATTTCCTTGATGGCTGTCCGTGGGTGAGGGTAAAATCCATCTATTCCCACCTTGCAGCTGCCGAGGATCCGGCTTCGGATGCTTTCTCACTCGGACAGATTGACATGTTCAGGAAGAACGCGGACCATATCTCACAGACAATCGGTTACAGACCGCTTTTCCATATCCTCAACTCCGCCGGCATCGAACGATTCCCTCAGTATCAATTCGACATGGTACGCCTCGGCATAGGAATATATGGAGTAAGTGCACTTGAAGGAGTTCACCTTAGTCCGGTCGCATCCTTTAAATGCAAGATATTACAAATCAAGACATTGAAGCCTGAAGACGGCACCATCGGATATGGACGTCACGGACATATAGCCCCTGAAGGAACCACAATTGCAACCATTCCTGTAGGTTATGCCGACGGAATAGACCGTCATCTTGGCTGCGGACGATGCTCCTTCCTGCTAAACGGTAAAAGGGTTCCGACCATCGGCAATATCTGCATGGATATGTGTATGCTGGATGTAACCGGCGTAGATGCCAAAGCAGGGGATACCGTAACAATATTCGGCGAGGAACCGACCATTTCAGAACTCGCCGGAATCCTTGATACGATTCCTTATGAAATCCTTACGTCAGTTCCCCGCCGCATAGAACGGGTAGTCTTGTAGAAAATCCGTTATTTAGTCTCGATAAACCTCAGGCATTTGAGAATCCATGCAGGAAGCGGCTTGCTGTCCTCACGTTTTTCAAGGTTGAGGTAGATTCCGAGTTTCTTGATAATCGGAATCTTGAATGTCTCCACGAACTCTATCAAAGTACCATCCGGATCTTCGATATAGGTGAAATGGCCGTTGGCCTCGCCCATCTTGAAGTCTCTTCCTCCGTCGCAGACAAACTTGTGTCCCAAAGCCTCGCTGGCCTTGCGGATTTCCTCCATATTGCGTATGTCGAAGCAAAGATGTATGAATCCAGGATCACCCCAGAGCCTTCCTTCGTAAAGTTTTCGGGCAGCCGGCACTCCTTCTTCGGCAATTCTTTGAACAAGCTCAATATGCGATGTACCAAGCACTTGCGAAAGCGGACCCTCGATAGGCTTCGACCTTGTAAGCATTACCCTGCGCACTTTGTACTGGCCGCCAGGCAAGCATTTCAGGTCATCGGAAACCTCTGTCACATCGTATTCAATCTTGTCATATTCCATAATGCTGGAATAGAAATGAATTGACTTCTCCATATCCGAGACACCGAGCATCGCACCGTTGTTTCCACCGGTGGTCTTACCCCTGTCCAGGAAAATATAATCG
>CAMCIE010000298.1 GCA_945874815.1 uncultured Bacteroidales bacterium | reverse complement strand
AGCGGTGTGCCGGAATCGGAGTCAGGTGCGACCCAGACTTTGAAATCGCCAGGCTCTACGACATATTCCATATCTGCATTCCAGAAAGCAAGTTCGCTTACAGGAAGTTCGAATGACAGCTCTGCTGACTGTCCCGGCTCAAGTGTTACTCTCTCGAATCTCTTGAGTTCGCGCACCGGACGGACTACACTTCCTACCAGATCCCTGACATAAAGCTGCGCAAGTTCCGTAGCTTTACGGGAACCGGTATTGGTAAGGCGGCATTTCACGCGGAGCACGTCGTTCTTTGAAAGCACATTCTTTTCAAGAGCAATGTCAGAGTATGAGAATGTAGAGTAGGTGAGGCCGTAGCCGAACGGGAAGAGAGGGCCGTAGCCGGAGTCAAGATAGTAGGATGTACAACCGAGAGATGTCTGTCCTGCGGCAATCGGAATGTCGTTCAGGAGAGTCTCGTTTCCAGAACAAGGGCGTCCGGAATTGTTGTGGTTGTAGTAGAACGGAGCCTGGCCCACTGTGCGGATGAATGTCATAGGAAGGCGTCCGGAAGGGCTGACACGTCCTTTGATCAGGTCTGCGAGGGCTTCGCCTCCCATTGTTCCCGGATGGAATGCATAAAGCATTGCATCACAGTTCTCAAGGTCTCTTTCAATCGTGAGCGGACGACCTGCAATGACAACCACTACAACCGGTTTTCCGCTGCGTCTGACTGCCCTGATAAGTTCGCTCTGAGCACCCTGAAGGTTCAGGTCTGACAGAGAGTGAGCCTCTCCTGAAAGGATAGCTTCTTCTCCTACAAATACAACGGCTGCATCAGCTCTTGAGGCAGCGGCAGTCACTTTTGCAAAGCTTGAACTGTTCTTGTCACGGCTGTATTCAAGGCCCGGCTCCCAGATTACATTGTAATCCTTGCGCAAAGCCTGAAGAGGAGTGACGGTATGCTCAGACTGTCCGTCGAAGGTCCAGGTACCAAGCTGCTCGTAAGGAGCATCTGCAAGAGGTCCTGTAACCAGAATGGTGCGGGCCTTTTCCAGAGGAAGTACGCCGTTGTTCTTCAAAAGGATGGCACTTTCAACTGCACACTGCTTTGCAGCTGCAAGATGTTCCGGTGCATAGTCCACTTCGGCCGAGGCCTGAGGGTCCACGTAAGGATTTTCAAAGAGCCCGAGTTCGAATTTGAGTCTGAGGATATTGCGCACGGCCCTGTCGATTTCCTTTTCAGAAATCTTGCCTTCTTTCACCAGTTCGGCAATGTAAGAAACAAAGCCATGGGACATCATATCCATGTCCACTCCGGCATTTACTGAAAGTTCAGTGGCATGTTTGAGGTCCTTGGCAAAGCCATGGGCAATCATCTCTCCGGAGGAGTTCCAGTCGGTTACGACCATTCCCTTCCAGCCCCACTCGTCCCTGAGAAGGTCCTTGAGAAGGAATGAGTTACCTGTTGAAGGAATTCCGTCAATTTCGTTGAAAGAAGTCATGAGGGTTGCAGCACCGGCATCTGCACAGGCCTTGAAAGCAGGAAGATAGGTGTTGCGGAGCGAGCGCTCGGAAATCATGGTACTGTTATAGTCCCTTCCGCCCTCTGCAGCGCCGTAACCGGCGAAATGCTTGATGCAGGCTGCCATGCTGGTAGGGTCAGAGAGGTCGTCTCCCTGATATCCCTTCACCATTGCAACACCCATGAGGGCATCAAGATAAGGGTCTTCTCCGGAACCTTCCGCTACCCTTCCCCACCTCGGGTCACGGGCGATGTCAAGCATAGGAGAGAATGTCCATCTGATGCCGGCAGCTGAAGCCTCGACTGCAGCCACTCTTGCACCCTGCTCCACGATGGCAGGGTCGAATGTAGATGCCTGACCAAGCGGAATAGGGAAGATTGTTCTGAATCCGTGGATTACGTCACGACTCACGATTACTGGGATACCAAGGCGGCTTCTTTCCACTGCCGCTCTCTGCACCGCATTGATTTCCTCGGCATCGACGCAGTTGAGGATGGAACCGACTCTTCCTGCCGCTACTTCCTCAATGGTATTGTAGCCGCCGGAAAGTTGGTTCATCTGACCGATTTTTTCTTCAAGGGTCATTTTGGCCATCAACTCATCCACCTTCTTGTCGATCTGGTCACCTGCAGGTGAGCAGGCAGCGAAAGAAAGTGCAGCTGAAAAAACCGCAAGTTTTATGATGTTATTCATTTCTAATTTTCAATTTTCTGAAATACACGCACATAGTCGAATTCAAGTGTTGCAGGAAGAGCACTCTCATCCACTCCGTACATTCCACCCCAGCTTCCGCCCCATGCAAGGTTGAGGATGTAGTGGAAAGGAACATGGAAAGGCCATGTGTTTTCGTTGCGGCCAAGAGGATAATTGTCCGGATTGTAGAACAGGAGAGCCTTGCCGTCAACATAGGTCTTGATGTATTCAGGCGTCCACTCAAGTGCATAGACGTGGAATTCGTCCATGACGCCGGCAACTTTTCTCGCAGCAGTCTTCTGGGTATTGATTGCGTGGTAATATGCCTG
>CAMCIE010000297.1 GCA_945874815.1 uncultured Bacteroidales bacterium | reverse complement strand
CAAGCATAATTCAACAATAATCCTGCTCTATCCCGGGCAGGATTATTTGCGCACTACATAATGGCCGCTCTTAGACAAAGGTGAAAGCCGATTCAGACAATACTATGACTATAGAATCCATAGATACATCGAATATGTGTTCCCATCTTCAGAAGAAACTCCTCGAAGATGACGGTGCTGATACTGGCTGGGAAGGCAGCCCCCAAGGTCATCAGAGAGGATGCATTGTGCGGGATGCTGCCAAAGAAAATCAAGGAATAAAGCCTTTATGACAAGATGAAACTGAAGAAAAGAAAGCTCAAGTTCGCAGCTATATTTGGAATCAGCTGGTTCACCCTCCTTATCCTGCTGGTTGACGGAATCCTGAAATTCCAGACCTTGGTCGACTATTTCGGGTCTTATGCCTTGGTGGAGATCACTCTGCTACTATTGGTCATTCTGCCAACAGTGGCTGTATACATCTTCACAAAAGAATAACAAACAGATAAATCACAATTTACAGAACAGATATGACAACAACTGACGCCGCTATGACAGAAAAGGAAAAGATGCTTGCCGGAATGATATATTCTGCAGTAGATAAGCAGCTATTGGAGGAGCTTAACGCCGTCAAGGAAATTATTCACAGATATAACGTCCTCTCCCCTGCTGATAATGCAGGACGCCTTGACATTCTCAAGGGTCTGCTTGGAAACATTGCAGACGATGAGATCATAATCAACCAGCCGTTCTACTGCGACTATGGGAAGCAGATTAGCGTGGGTAAGCGTTTCTTTGCCAATTTCCATTTCACTGTGCTTGATGAGGCGAAGGTCACCATCGGAGATAACTGTTTCATCGGGCCTAATGTAAGCATATATACAGCCTGCCACAGTACCGATCCAGTCAAAAGGAACACTAGAAACGAATGGGCTGAACCCGTCACAATCGGTAACAATGTCTGGATTGGAGGAAGTGTCACAATCCTGCCCGGAGTCACGATAGGTGATAACGTGACCATCGGTGCCGGATCAGTCGTGACAAAGGATATTCCATCAAATGTGGTGGCAGTCGGCAATCCATGCAGAGTAATCAAACAGATTGAAACAAAGTAGGAAATGAAAAAGATAATCATCATCGATGGCGGTCCTCGCCGCAATATGAACACTGCTCAGATGCTTCAGAAGGCATTCGAAGCTGGTTATCAGATGGCAGCTGAGTAAAATGATACCTGAAATCATAAGAAATACCGTCTTCATCGGTTGCGGCAGCTTCATCGGAGGTGCCGCACGTTACCTCATATCCGTAGCGATGAAGACCATGAGCAAAGGTTTCCCGTGGGGAACACTCGCCGTGAACCTTGTCGGCTGCCTTGTTATCGGATTGCTATGGGGATTCTTCAGCAAGAACTCTAGTGAAAGTAGCTCATGGGCACTCTTCATGACTGTCGGCATCTGCGGTGGATTCACCACCTTCTCAACTTTCTCCAAGGAGGCTTTGATGATGCTGCAGGCTGGTAACTTCATGAGCCTTTTGGCATACGTAGCAATCAGTGTCATTGCCGGTATCGCACTTGTCGCAGCCGGATATTATCTTATCCGTCTATGATTGAAACCAAGCTCCTGTTATTTCGTCCATGGAGAGAGGCTGATGCAGAGGAGCTATTCCGACTTGCATCAGATCCGGATGTCGGTCCACGAGCAGGATGGCCTCCGCATAAATCAGTAGAAGAAAGCCTGGAGATCATCAATACAGTATTCAATAGCGACCATGTATGGGCTTTGGTATTGAAGGGAACCGGCCAGCTGAGGCCTGCTCCGCTCCCAGTCAGAACTACTGTCCGAGGCTTTCTTGCTTACATGCTACCGGGAATGTAGTCAGGCGAAGGGTTGTGCTTCCATAAGGAACCAGTTCAAGGACTGTTTCAGATCCTTCGACAATATTGAAACTGTCTGGAATAGCCGGAGTGAAACGGTTTTCCTTCAGTTCCCATCCTTCCAGCTCGGAAGCCTTTACGCGGAGGACAACAGGAGAATTGCCCGGGTCGAACGGAAAGCCCTTTGCCTTGGTCCAAACAATCTCAACATCCGAAGCATTGCAGTCTGACAATGCATAATTCCATTTCCCGTCAGGAAGCAAGGTCCAGCTCTTGAAATCAGGATTTGCAGATTTCTTGCCTGCAAGATTGTCATAGATTGCGTTATCTTCGGTGCATGAAGCTGGAATGCTGTATGAATATACGAGCGGTCCGAGCACAACGCTCCTGCCTCTTACTGCATTATCCTCGAAAGTTACTTCCATAGGAAGTTCGAGAGTGAAGACATCTCCTGATTTCCAATCATTTGTCTGAGTATGGAAACCCGGTTCACCTGCCTTGCACCAGGAAGGGACACGATAAGTAAAACTCATGCGGTGAGGCTTCTTCGAGAGCTTGCCGTCCTGATAGAAAGTGAAACGGAAATCGATCTTGGTGTCAAAAGGATAGGCTGTCTGCTCATCAATCCTGACGCTCAGGCCTTCGCCCAGGTCATACACAACCGAGCAAGGT
>CAMCIE010000296.1 GCA_945874815.1 uncultured Bacteroidales bacterium | reverse complement strand
GTTTCTTTATCAAGGGCTTGCTATTTTTTAAGCAATCCGCTTTGCGGAATTAAGGGTTACCTTCCATGAATATGGCACCGTAGCCCATATCCCTGGCTCTGTCTATGGCGTAGGTCATAAGCCTGAGTCCGTAGCCCTTGCGCTTGTATTCAGGGGCAATGCTGATGGGTCCGAAAGTCAGGAGGGGGATGGTGCATCCTGGACGATAAACATTCCAGAATGCCTCTCTGGTAAGGTTTTCCACCATGCGGTGGTCAGATTCGCGCTCAAGGCGTATGATTGTATTATTTTTCATGATTTTGTTTGGATATGATTCTACAGATTTTCTTACAAATTGCGGTAACTTTCCAGCAATTTTTCTATATTCGTGCCGGACAAATACTGCAATTGTAATGCACTTGGACATATCCTGAGAATGGCTTACATTTCTGCTGTGAGTTTACTGACGATAAGGTGACTATATGCTTAGATATAATTAATGACACTAATTGCTAAAATTATGAAAATACTTAAAAACAAAACAGTTGCGTGCCTTGCTGCGGCATGCGCTATTTCGATGCAGATGGCTTCTGCTCAGGAAGTTGTGATGCGAATTGATGACATGGGAGCTTTTCATTCTGTCAACAAAGCTTGTATTGATGCATATCAGAACGGGATTGCAACCTCGGTGGAGGTCCTTGTTGTCGGGCCGTGGTTCCCGGAGGCGGTGAAAATGCTCAAGGAAAACCCTGGACTTGATGCCGGAGTGCACCTTGCCATCACAAGTGAATGGGAGAATATCAAGTGGAGGCCTCTGACTGACTGTCCTACCCTTGTTGATGAAAATGGATATTTCTTCCCGATGCTCGGGCCTAATCCGGCCTATCCCGGACAGTCTGTTTTCGAGAATATGGAAAAATTCGACATTGCTCAGATCGAGAAAGAGTTCCGTGCCCAGATTGAACTGGCTCTCAAGCACATACCTCAGCTGAGTCATATCAGCGGCCACATGTTCTCTTCATGTTTCAACGAGCAGGTGACAGAGTTGACAAGCAGGCTTGCCAAGGAATATGATCTTGCCTTGATTGACAGGATGGACGCTTCCACAAAATATAATTATTCCCCTATAAATTATGCCGGAGCGAAGGCCACTTCGCAGGAAAAGATTGAGAGCATGGCCAAGGCTTTGGAACAGACCAAGGCAGGGGAGAGGTATCTTTTCATTGACCATCCGGCCTACAATGACTGCGAGATGGAAAGCGTGATGCATATAGGTTATGAAGACGTGGCAGTGGACCGCCAGGGCGTGCTTGACATGCTCAAGAGCGAGAAAGTCAGGAAAGTAATCGATGAAAAGGGCATCAGGCTTATCAGCATCAGGCAGCTTACCGGGAAATAGTGTAAATAATTATCAATATTCAATACTCCAATCTTGGTATTTTTTCTTTCTTGCCATGGTCTTCCGTTAGTTAATATTCGGTATTGGCGGTTTATTTTTTAGTGAGTATTTTTGCAGCCGGATTTATTACTGGGAAACGGATGAAAGACAAAAGGAGTTATCAGCCAGACGACAGGATGCTGGACCTGGTCAGAAATGACAGTGAATTGATTCTTGTCATGGGGAGATTCGGCATATCGCTGGGCTTCGGCGAAAGAACGGTGCGCGAGGTCTGCATCCTGCATGATGTGGATGTGATGACGTTCTTGGCCGTTGTTAATTATATCACAGGCAGGGATTGCCGTTGTGAGAATGTTTCTTTGCCTACGCTCATCCGATACCTGAAGCAGTCGCACGAGTACTTCCTTGATTTCAATCTTCCGAATATCCGCCGCAAGCTGATTGAATCCATCGACTGCTCCGGGGCCAGCGACATTGCAATGCTTATAATCCGTTTTTACGATGACTACGTCATGGCCGTGCGCAAGCACATGGACTATGAAGATGAACATGTTTTCAAATACGTCCAGCAGCTGTTGGACGGGCAGCTGAAGTACGGCTACACCATTTCCGAATTTGCAAAGAGACATTCTTCCATTTCAGATAAGCTGAAGGAACTGAAGGATGTAATCATCCGCTGCTATCCCGAAAAGAACAACTATCTTCTGAATGCCGCCTTGCTGGAAATAATTGCGTGTGAGCAGGATTTGACGTCGCACTGTCTCATTGAGGACAACCTCTTCGTGCCGGCAGTAAAAAGGATTGAAAAGCAGCTTCAGGAGAAGGGAGCGGCTCCCGGCCTTGCCGAAAGTAATCTTCAAGAAAGGAAAGACAAAACGGAAGCCCTGAGCGAAAGGGAGAAAGACATCGTATGCTGCGTTGCCAAAGGCATGAGCAACAAGGAGATAGCCGATGCACTCTTTCTTTCAGTTCACACTGTGACCACCCATCGCCGCAACATCTCCGCCAAGCTTCAGATCCACACTGCAGCCGGACTCACCATCTATGCCATTTCCAACAAACTGGTAAACATCGACGATATCCAGTAAGGAGCAGATATTGCATTTCCGGAAGGCATTGTGTCTGACAGCTTTCATACATCATCATACCAATGTCCTCCT
>CAMCIE010000295.1 GCA_945874815.1 uncultured Bacteroidales bacterium | reverse complement strand
ATCCGAGTAGGGTTTTCCTCATGAAATTCAGTTCGGCATCGACAATGATGATGAATTCCGTTTTATAAGGATTCGAAGGAGCCGGGTCGAAGTTCAATGTAAGCCCGAACTTGAAGGGGGCTCCTGCATCCTCGAAGAATATCCTTGAATAAGGATTCCTCTGGACCACTCTGACTCCTATGTTGAAGCCCTGAACAACGGCATGAATCGAATCATAGTCCGCAGTGACATCCTTTTTCTTGTCTTCAGGCAGCATGTTCACGAAATTCCTCATATCGGAAAATGCCATATACAACTCGTAAGGTGCCTTGGAGACAACGGCTTTCTTGCTTTTTATTTCTACAGCCATGGTTACTCCTCCCTGCCCCAAGTGGATGGAGAATAACGCCATTCCTTGAGGATATTTATATCCTCATCCCTGACATATCCGATCTGATGAGCAACGCTGATAAGAGTATCATAGTTGGACAAGGTGGTCAGCTCGACATCGGCATCTTCGAATGCCTTTCTTGCATGATTGAAATTGTATGAGAAAATAGCCACCATTCCAAGCACATCCGCACCTGCCTCATAAAGGGCATGGACAGCAGCGAGACTACTCTTTCCTGTAGAGATAAGATCCTCTACGACAACGACTTTAGATCCCGCAGGAAGGATTCCCTCAATCTGGGAACCGGTGCCATGGTCCTTTGGTTTCGGACGCACATATACGAAAGGCTTCTGAAGCATGTGGGCAACGAGATAGCCATGAGCGATGGCGCCTGTGGCAACTCCTGCGATCACATCCGCATCAGCATATTTCTCTTTGATGATATCCGCCATCCAACGGCACACATTCTCCCTGGCCTGCGGATAAGAAAGAAGTCTTCTATTGTCACAATATATAGGCGAGAGCCATCCTGATGCCCATGTAAAAGGTTCGTTCGGTCTTAACAGCACGGCTTTGATATCCAAAAGCGACTTGGCAACTGCCTGCTCAACTGTCTGTGTTGATTCCATATTCTATTATTTTTCACTGTTATACATTTGTCCAAATGAGAAGGTCTGACTATATTTGCAGGCCCGATTCGCCCATGAAAGACGTATCGTGCAAAGTTAGAAAAAATATATCAGTAATGCACAAAATATACTTTGAAAAAAGATGCCTGATAATTTGCCCGCCGGATGAACCCTCCATGACCGACCCGAATGCCATCCTGGCAGGAATCGGCCGGGCTGAAGATGTGCACAATTTTATCAATATGTTTGAAATTTCCGAATCCCTCCACCGTATATACATTCCTTCGGAGGATCCGGAAAGGACATACCGGATGATATGTTCCGAATTCAAGGAGGTGAATGCAGCCGGAGGACTGGTGACAAACCGCAGGGGTGACTACCTGCTTATATGGAGAAACGGGCTTTGGGATTTGCCTAAAGGCCATCAGGAAAAAGGGGAAGATATAGGCACCACTGCCCTGAGGGAAGTTTGTGAAGAGACCGGCATCGACGACCTTGAACTTGGTGATCTCATCTGCATTACGGACCATTGTTATAAAAGGGACGGGATATGGCATCTGAAGCACACCTGGTGGTACGGCATGCTTCATACCCATCCCACAGACCTGACTCCTCAGAAAGAAGAAGACATCGCCAAGGCTGCATGGGTGGCAAAATCAAGCCTTCCTCCTTTTCTGACCAACACCTTCCCCTCCATTCAGGAAGTATTTCGTGAGGCAAAAGTGTGATTTCTAAGAAAATCAGCACGATTTGTGAAACAAATTTCAGAAATTATCGTATAATAAAATGTTGTCACCTATTACGGAGACATTAATAGTCATTTAATTTGTTTTGTTAATGAAACTTTCACAATTCCAGTTCAACCTGCCGGCAGACAAGATTGCCAAGGAGCCGCCGAGATGGCGCGATGAATGCAAACTCATGGTCCTCCACAAGAATACGGGAGAAATCGAGCACAGACTCTTCAAAGACATCATTGACTATTTCGGAAAAGGCGACACTTTCGTGCTCAACGATACGAAAGTTTTCCCTGCCAGGCTTTACGGAAACAAGGAAAAGACAGGCGCCAATATCGAAGTGTTCCTTCTGAGGGAACTGAACAGGGAGCAAAGGCTTTGGGATGTCATCGTAGATCCTGCCAGAAAGATCAGAATAGGAAACAAACTTTATTTCGGAGATGACGAAAGTCTTGTAGCTGAGGTAATTGACAATACCACCTCAAGGGGAAGAACCCTCAGGTTCCTCTACGATGGAAGCTACGAAGAGTTCAAGGAAACTCTCTTCGGGCTTGGCCAGACTCCAGTTCCCGACTGGGTCAAGAAAGAAGTCACTCCTGAAGACAAGGAAAATTTCCAGACAATCTTCGCAGCCCACGAAGGAGCCGTATCCGCTCCGGCTGCCGGACTGCACTTTAGCAGAGAATTATTCAACAGAATGATTCTCAAGGACATAAATAAAGCATTCATCACCCTTCACATGGGTATCGGTCACTTCCGCGAAGTGGATGTCGAGGACCTTTCAAAGCACAAGATGGATTCTGAAAGACTC
>CAMCIE010000294.1 GCA_945874815.1 uncultured Bacteroidales bacterium | reverse complement strand
CCTCGTATTTTCCAATTCGATAGGGGAGACTCTTTCGAAAGTACTTTCACAGACAGTCCTTAAAACTGACGGACATCAGGAGCGTTGCCTTCCTTATATATATTATATGCTGAGGTTCCTGCCTTCGGTCCGGGAATATAACAAGATAGTCGCTTCATATATGGACGGTTATCTGTATCTGGTGATAGCGCAGGGAAGGACCCTTCTTTTGTGCAACAGTTTCCAGGCACCGGACTTTACTACGGCCGAATATTTCATTTTCATGACTCTGAAGAAACTTCAGCTGAACCCAGAGATTTCATCCATTACCTTCAGGACTCCACTTGAGTCCGAGCAGGAAATGTCCCTGTACAGGTATTTCCGGAATGTGGATGTGAATCTGAATTCAATATGAGACGAATATGAGAATAATAGGAGGAAAACTCAAAGGAAAGACAATATGTCCGCCGGCAGGATATAAGGCACGTCCTACAACGGATTTTGCCAAGGAAGGCCTTTTCAACATGCTCAACAATGAGTATGAGATAGAAGGTCTCCAGGTCCTGGACCTTTTCGGAGGCACAGGTTCGATTTCTTATGAGTTTGCTTCCAGAGGCGTGAGAATGGTCTATTGTGTGGAGATGCTGCCTGCCAATGCATCTTTCATCAAGTCCCAGGCCTCCAAGTTTTCGCTTGACAATCTGACGGTAGTTCGCCATAATGTCTTTGATTTTCTGGAAATATGCAGGGAAAAATTCGACATTGTCTTTGCCGATCCTCCTTATGCGCTGGAAGGCCTGGACACTTTGCCTGACCGAGTATTGTCAAAAGGCATCGTACATCCCGGGGGCTATTTCATCCTTGAACATCCTCAAGAATATGAATTCAGTTCCCACCCGCTTTTTCTGAAAGAAAAAAAATACGGGAATGTACATTTTTCATTTTTTGAAATGCCTGATAACGAATAATCCCGACGAGTATGAAAACCAGATATTTGATTCTTATCCTGGCCGTTTTGGCTATCTGCATCCAGTCATCAGCACAGACTGCAAGCAGCCTCTTCCTTCGCAGCGACTCCCTTCAGGTGAAGGAAATCGTTTCTGAGCAGGCGAATATGTACAAACTTGTAGGTCATCATGGCCCGGCCGTCGAGAACAGCCACATGGCCCTGAGAATCTATTTCAACGACAGTGGTGCCATTGACCTATATTCAAAGAGCGGCAGGGGAATGGAACTTCTGAAGTACAAATGGTATCCAACCCCGGCTCAGCAGGAAGAAACCGGTGCCGGTTGTGATGAATATATGGTCGGAAAAACCGTCGGATTCGGAGGCATTGCGCTATGGGACGGAGAGAAGGAAGTCAAACTGAAGGCTACCAGGGGTCGTACTGCCCGTGTCGGAGACACTTCCAAAGGGTCTTATGCCGAACTCATAGCTTACGGTGTTCCTTACAAGGATGATACAGTAGATGTCAGCATCAGGGTGGATGTCTATGTAAAGAACAGAACTGCCCAGGTGACCGCAACAGAACTTTCCGGAAAGAAAGTGCAGTTCCTTACAGGTATAAATTATCATGAGGGCGAGACGGTTGTAACGGGGGAATCCTATGCTTATGTATGGGGTGTGCATCCGGCAAATGTTTCTGAAGATCCGAAGCCTGTCGGTGCCGGAATCAGATTCAACCCCAAGAAATTCGAAAGTGTGACAAAAACGGAAAATATGGTAAGGCTTGTAAGCCTTCCGGCATCATCGGTCACGACAAAGTTGACCGGAGCTTCCACAAAGGAGGCGGAACTCAATACCGCAAAGCGGTTCGGAGCCTATATGTCAGGCAAATAGTGTGATAGTAGTGAGTGTACAAAGAGTACACAGTGTAACAATTATTAGTGTAAATCATGAACTTAAATTTAACCAACGTATTCAAACCGAAGTTCTTCGGATTGTTCAAGAAAGGCCGTTATGACAAGAAGACATTCATGTCAGACCTTATCGCAGGTATCATTGTCGGAATCATTGCCCTTCCTCTTGCAATCGCATTCGGTATCGCCAGCGGCGTAACCCCTCAGCAGGGTCTCATTACTGCAATTGTTGCAGGTTTCCTCATTTCATTCTTCGGCGGATCGAACTTCCTCATAGGAGGACCTACTGGCGCATTCATCGTAATCGTAGCGGGCATCGTTGCACAGTATGGAATGCAGGGCCTTATCATAGCAACCATCATGGCAGGTGTTTTCCTGGTCGTAATGGGTCTGTGCAAGATGGGTGCGATATTCAAATTCATCCCATATCCTATCGTAGTTGGATTCACCAGCGGTATCGCACTTACGATTTTTTCTACACAGATGAAAGACTTTTTTGGCTATCCGCTTGATCTTCAGGTGCCTGCGGGCTTTATTCCTGAGTGGATATGCTATTTCCAGAACATAGGTTCCATCAACTGGATTGAACTTGTCATGAGCCTTACCTGCCTTCTGATCATCATTTTCTGGGGCAAGGTCACAAAGAAGATTCCAGGTTCACTGATTGCCCTTGTAGTGGGCACCGTAGCCTCGGTTCTTCTGAGCAAATTCGCCGG
>CAMCIE010000293.1 GCA_945874815.1 uncultured Bacteroidales bacterium | reverse complement strand
TCATATCCGAATCCGTGGCTGAGAAGACGGTTCTGTCCCTTAAGCCATGCATTGAATACCTTGGCTTCCTCCTTGAACTCATCGTAGAGGGCATCAACTGCTGCTTTGTCCATATTTGCACTGCTCTTATAGAGGTCATATACATCCTGGGTGAGGGTCTCAGGATACTCAACAGCATCAGTAATGGTTATCTTGCATGTGCGGCTGCCTGAAGGAACGATGCCACCTGAATAATAATCATATTTAGTAACATCAGCTGTCATGGTCCAGTCACCGAGAAGGGATGTGAACAGAGGTGAATCCACCTTTGGAGCATCCGGCTGCTTGTCTGACTTGATCTGGGCAACAGCCTTGTCATCAGCACCTGAAATGGCGTTAGGAGTATCCTCATCATTATAAAGGAGTACGGCCAGACGAGTTATTTCGTCAGGAACAGTCGAGATTGCCATTGTATATCCCTCATCTGAATTGATAAGTGCAATCTCATCGGCAGTGAAGGCATAACCCTGGGAAACAATGTCAGAATAAGTATATGAATAGGACTTATTGTTGAGAAGTTTCTCGAACTCACGTGCATAGTTGGCAGCATATTTTCCTCCTACAGCATTCTTGGTAGGGCATTTCACATTGAAATACACTGCATACGGAGAAGTCTCGCCAGGATCGAGGGCTGTCACGACAACTTCAGGAGCCTTGCCGCTCTTGGCAGGAGTCTCGAATGTAAGATGCTGGAAGTTCTGTGTCTTTCCATCTTCATCACCCATAGCAGTGATGAGGAAATGATATTTGTTCTCCGGCTGAATGTAAGTATAATCCTGAAGGGCGATTTCAATGGCACCTTCAGCACTCTGGCAACCATTGTAGAACCCGTAAACGGATGTTACGAACGACTGGAAATATTCCTCATTGTTGCCGTACAGAGGAAGAAGGATTTCTTCATAAGTAGCATCGTCGCAAATGAAGAAGCAGTACTGGAGAACACCCTCTTCTGGAGTAATCCTTACTGTTCCTGAGGTTGCTGCAGGAGTAATCTCAACATTTACCTTGGCATCCAGAAGGCTTGGCTGCTGTGCCCTGAAGAAGATTCTCTCATGATATCCGGTCCAATATTTATCCTCATCGTATTCTTTTTCAGCAGCCATAGGGCCCCATGGGTCATCACCGCCGCCCATATTGGCGTAATAGCTGTCCCAATCGTACATTGGAGTATAATAGCCTTCTCCCCAGCCATACTCCGATTCACCCCAGCCGAACTCTCCGGTGATGAATACAAGCGGCTCACCAGGCACAATCTGGTCATGGACTACAATCGGCTCACCTGTCCATTCGTCAATGACAGGCTGTCCGTTCTCGTCATAGAGATAGATATTGTCATTGTTATATGTCAGGGTAGCATCTGCATTCCAGTAAACCTGACCGTTTGCTCCGAGCAATGAAGCATCAGGATATGCGAAATATCCCAGTTTAAGCTCATTGTACTTAGGGAGAGTTGCTACAGAATAACGAACGACATGGTTCTGCTCAACAAGTCCCTCAGGCATTGCGAAATGCAAGGTAAATCCTTAATGGGTTGTGTTGACATGGGTTAGTGTCTGTTCATAATTCTGAGTTGTGAATTCTTCCTGAAGGATATCTTCGAAAAACTCCGTGTCAGAAACTTTGAGCGCTACTGCAAGGCTGTAAGCGGTATTACCCTCAAGACCCTCCAGGACGATAGCATTTTCTCCGTCTGTTGCTGGGCAAACAGTACCTTTAGCGAAAAGGACTGCTGCATCGAGAGCTTCCTCACCTGGTGCGGAAATCTGGTATGCATATTCTTTAATCGCTTCAGTTGTAAGTACAAATTCAGCAGAAAGCGTGCTTGTTGATTTCAAGGCAAGGACTGCCGTTGGCTGAGGTTTTTCATCTGGTTCCTCGTTAGGTTGTTCATTCGGGTCATCACCCGGCTCCACCGGCACCACTGGTTCCTGGCAGCCGGTCATTGATCCCGCTGCAGCAAAAAGAGCCGCAACGAGGAAAAAGTTCAGAATTTTTTTCATTGATAATTTGTTTATGATATTATGTTTTGCTCGTTTTCACTAAAGACGTTTGTAAACGTATGTCTCAGGAGCTTCCTCAGCTACTGGAGTCATTGTCAATGTCTTATCGTCTGTCACAACAGTGTATGAAGCCCCCCAGGCCTTATCATCAGAATATTTTCCGCTAAGGACATCGCCGTCCAAAGTCCATGTTCCGGAATATTCGCTGACACGGCCCTGACCGAGCATCTGTTTCATCTCGAAACTTCCGTCGGCCTGAAATGTAAGGGTCACCTCAATTTTCTGGTCACCAATCTGTGCTGATTTTGTGTATTGGATATCAGTCAGTTCCCAACTGCCGACAATGTCCGGGCCCTGAGGCTGGACCGGCTTCTTTTCGCATGCGTAAGCTATTGAAAAAACTGCTGTTATTATGAAAATTAGTCTGATATATCTTTTCATGGTGCAAAATTACATGGATTTTTTTATAAAACAATAATTAACTTTTTATTAGAAAGATGTCTCGACTTTGCTCGACATGACATTCAGAGC
>CAMCIE010000292.1 GCA_945874815.1 uncultured Bacteroidales bacterium | reverse complement strand
ATGGCCCTGTATGTGACTATCTACCTTTCCCTTATGGGTCCTGAAGGACTGCGCAGAGTCAATGAGATTTCTGCTGCAGGAGCGCATATCCTCCATGACAAGCTGCTTGAAACAGGACTGTTCACAGAGGTCTTTGACAAGCCGTTCCTGAAAGAGTTCGTGCTCAAGCCTTCTTGCTCACCGGAAAAGCTCCACAAGGCTCTTCTTGAGAAAGGTTTCTTCGGCGCATTGCCTGACGAGGAAGGAAATGTAAGTTTCTGCGTGACTGAAAAAAGGAGTGCAGAAGATATTGACAATCTGGTTAAAGCGGTGAAGGAGGCTGAGTTATGAAATATTACGACAAACTGATTTTTGAACTTTCAAAGGAAGGCCGATGCGGCTTTTCGCTTCCTTCCGCACATGAAGGCAAACTCAAGGATATTTTGCCGGAATCATTGTCAAGAGAGTCCAGGGCACGCCTTCCAGAGGTAAGTGAAGTGGATGTTGTCAGACATTACACCAACCTTTCCCAGATGAATTTCGGTGTGGACACAGGTTTCTACCCACTTGGAAGCTGCACCATGAAATACAATCCGAAGATCAATGAGGAAGTCGCTTCATCACCTGCATTCAGTACGATGCATCCGCTTCAGGATGAGGAAACTGCACAGGGAGCCCTTGAGGTGTACTGGGAAATGGAGAAAGCACTTTCAGCCATCACCGGTCTGGATGCATTTACATTCAATCCTTGCGCAGGTGCACATGGAGAACTTACCGGCCTCATGGTAATGCGCCGCTACCATATTCTTCGCGGAGATTTGAAGAGGACAAAGGTAATTGTTCCTGACAGCGCCCACGGTACGAATCCGGCCAGTGCTGCAGTTTGCGGACTTGATGTGGTGGTGGTGAAATCCAATGCTGACGGTCTTGTGGATGTGAATGACCTGAAGCCTCTGCTTTCAGATGAGATTGCCGGCATCATGATGACCAACCCGAACACTCTGGGCCTTTTCGAGAAAGAAATCGGAGAAATTGCAACCCTTGTACATGAATGCGGAGGTCTGCTCTATTATGACGGAGCAAACATGAACCCGCTTCTGGGGGTTGTCCGTCCGGGTGACATGGGCTTCGATATCATGCACTTGAATCTTCACAAGACTTTCTCTACCCCTCACGGAGGCGGTGGTCCGGGTTCAGGTCCGGTAGGAGTGGCTGCAAGGCTTGAGAAATGTCTCCCAGGTCCACGTGTCAGGAAATCTGATGACGGAGTGTTCCATATCGAGCGCAGCTGGGACGAATCAGCTGGAAAGGTGTCAGGTTTCATGGGCAATTTCAGCATCATCCTCAGAGCCTATGCATATATTCTCTCACTCGGCAAGGAGAATATCCTGAAGGCAGGAAAATTTGCGACCCTCAGTGCAAACTACATCAAGGAGAGTCTCAAGGATTGCTACAAGCTCCCTATTCCGAGCATCTGCAAGCATGAATTTGTATTCGACGGTCTCATCAACGAAGGAGCTACGACCCTGGATGTTGCAAAGAGGCTTCTTGACTACGGTTTCCATGCCCCTACCATCTACTTCCCTCTCCTTTTCCATCAGACCATCATGATCGAGCATACGGAAACGGAATCAAAGGAGACCATAGATGCTTTCATCGAAGTGATGAGGAAGATTGCGTCAGAAGCGGCCGAGAATCCTCAGATTCTCAAAGGTGCTCCTCACAACACTCCTGTAGGAAGGCCGGATGAGACTCAGGCTGCAAGGCATCCAATCCTCAAGTATTGGGATTGCTGACAAACTGATTATTAACTATTTGTATTTCTCTGAAAGGCAATTATGAGAATAACAATCATCGGAGCAGGCCCCGGCGGTTATGAAACCGCCGTGGCTGCTGCTTCCAAAGACATAGATGTAACCATCATTTCGGACGGTCCGGTGGGTGGAACATGCCTCAACCAGGGATGTATTCCGACAAAGACCTTCTGCGCTCATGCCCAGATGCTTGACAATGTGCGCAATGCCGCAGAATTCGGTATCGAAACTTCGGCGGTGTCATTCGATTTCAGCAAAGTCCTCCGGAGAAAGGAGGCTGTCGTGGAGCAGTTGCGCGGCGGTGTGGAATTCCTTCTGAAGAATAAAAAGATAAGATATATCAGCGGCAAGGCTTCGCTCAGAGACAACCATACCGTTGTGGTCAGGGCTGCCGACGGTGAGGAAGCCGAGAAAATTGAGTCTGACTACATTATTATTGCAACAGGCTCAGTCTCAGCCATTCTTCCGATTCCGGGAGCAGATCTGGAAGGCGTGATTACTTCCACTGAACTGCTTTCGATTGACTCAGTGCCGCAAAGACTCTGCATCATCGGTGCGGGAGTGATCGGACTTGAGTTTGCATCGATATTCAATAGTTTCGGTTCGCAGGTCACAGTTCTGGAATACTGCAAGGATATTCTTCCTCGTTTCGACACAGACCTTGCCAAGAGGCTCAAGCAGACGCTTTCCAAAAAAGGAATCGCCATCGAGACTTCAGCCCAGGTTCAGTCCATCTACAAAGAAGATGACCTATTGAAAGTCAACTATCTTAAGAAGGACAAGGAGGCTTGCGTGATGGCA
>CAMCIE010000291.1 GCA_945874815.1 uncultured Bacteroidales bacterium | reverse complement strand
TGGTCGATGTGAGCGGGTATGTGGATGACCAGATAATGATAATCCCTGACCAGGGTAAACTTGCCCAGCTGGGCATTACCCAGGCTCAGTTCGAGAGCATCATAAACTCTTCAAACATCCGCCTCGGTTCACTCACCATCCACGACGGTCAGTACCGGTATAACGTTAAGTTCCTTTCAAGCGTCGCCACCTGCGAGGATATCGGGAACATTTGGTTCAGGACCGGGGACAGGTTGATGCAAATACGGGACATAGCAGAGGTGAAGCAGCAGAGCGCAAGGAAGACCGGCCTTGTCCGTTCCGACGGCCACCATGCAGTCTGTATGGCCATAATCAAGCAGGGCGACGCCCGAATGTCAGACCTTCGTGAGAGCATGGAAAGCCTGATCTCAGAATTCGAAAAGGATTATCCTCAGATCCGTTTCACCGTGACAAGGGACCAGACCCAGCTGCTGGAATATTCCATCAATAACCTTGTCCGCAACATCATTGCCGGAGTCCTCCTCGCATGTCTGGTTATCTTCCTGTTCATGAGGGACTTCCGTTCTCCGGCCCTTGTCTGCCTGACCATGCCGGTCGCCCTGGTCTTTTCGATGGCGGTCTTCTATGTAGTGGGCCTGTCCATCAACATAATCTCCCTTTCAGGTCTTCTTCTGGGCGTGGGAATGATGGCGGACAACACCATCATACTCGTGGACAATATCACGTCACGCTGGCTCAGGGGAGAGCCATTGAAAGAATCAGTCATCAACGGCACGAAGGAAGTGGCAGGCCCGATGCTGAGCTCGGTGCTGACGACCTGTGCCGTGTTCATCCCTCTGGTCTTCGTCAGCGGAATCGCCGGAGAACTTTTCTTCGATCAGGCAATGGCCGTGACGATTGTCCTGCTGACATCTTATATCGTCACCCTCATTGTCATTCCGGTATATTATTACTGGTGGTATCGCCGTCTTCCGTCCTTCAGGGCCAATCCATTGCTTGAGAGGATTTCCATTGATGAGCCTCTCCGCAGATGGGAAGAGAAGATTGTGGGATGGTTCATCGACCACAGGGCTGTCGCATGGGGCATTCTGGCCGTTTCCGCCGCGGGAATCGTGCTTTGCTTTACATTGATGCCGAAAGAAAGGCTGCCGGAGATGACATATACCGAGACCATAATGACCATTGACTGGAACGAGCAGATAAGCATAGACGAGAATGAGCGCAGGGTGGTTTCTCTGGAGGAAATGATCAGGGAGGAAAGCCTCCAGATTACATCGATGGTGGGAATGCAGAAGTTCATCCTCAGTCACAGCGGTGACCTCGGAACAGGAGAGACTTCAATTTATGTCAACTGCAAGGACATGAAGACTGTCGAAGACGTAAAGACCGCTATGGCAAAGGCCGTTTCAGAGAAATATCCTTCGGCTGTTTATGGGTTTGAGGTATCGGGCAATATCTTTGATGCCGTTTTTGCCGACAGGGAAGTCCCTCTGGTTGCCCGAATCCGTCCGGCAGGGGTTCCGTCCCTTGAAGTGGAGGGGATCCGCAATCTGTCGGGCAGTCTTCGCAAGGCACTCCCGTGGGTGAATGTTGAGGATGTTCCCGTAAAGACGGACGTGTTGTTTGTGGCGGATCCGCAGAAGATGGCCTTGTATGATGTGTCATATCAGGAGCTCTCATCGCTTCTGAAGAATTCGCTCAATGAAAACAGACTGTTCTCCATCGTCCAGGGCACAAGGACCATCCCGGTACTGACAGGAGATGATTCAGGCAGTCTTATGGAGATACTTTCGGGTAAGTTCATCGTGAAGGATGAAATGAGGGTCCCCGTTTCTGAACTGATGCGGCAGACTTATGTCGAGGAATTCAAGAAGGTGGTCTCCGGAGCAGAGGGCAACTATTACCCTGTTCCATTCGATGTCGGTCCCAAAGCCGTGCCTGAAGTGATTTCAGCAGTGGATGCCGTCGTGAGGGAGGATGACGGATATGAGGTGAGTTACAGCGGTTCGTGGTTCTCGGGCAGGAAGATGGTCATGGAACTCGTGCTTGTACTGATAATAGCCGTCGTGCTTCTGTATTTGATTCTGGCATCCCAGTTCGAGTCGCTTGTGCAGCCGTTCATCATCTTGTCCGAGATTGTCGCGGATTTGTTTGCTTCATTGCTGGTTCTTTGGGCTATGGGATTGAGTATCAATCTTATGTCTATGATCGGTCTTGTCGTGGTCAGTGGAATCGTCATCAATGACTCGATTCTTAAGATTGATACTATAAACAAAATGAGGAAGGAGGGCCGTGCCCTTCGTGAGGCCGTTACACTGGCGAGCAGCCGGAGGATGAAGGCCATCATAATGACATCCCTCACGACTATCCTGGCCGTCAGTCCTTTCCTGGGACGTGGCAGCATGGGGGATGACCTGCAGTTTCCGATGTCCGTTGTGATTATTGTCGGTATGATTGTCGGCACCTTTGTCAGTCTCTTTGTGTTGCCGGCTTTGTATTATTCGATTTATAATAGGAAAAAGATTTCTCCACTCCCTGCGGTCGGTCGATCATCGACGAAGTCGCTTGAGCGTCAGCGAAAGAATGACATTGCCCCTGTCATTCCGAGCGAAGTCGA
>CAMCIE010000290.1 GCA_945874815.1 uncultured Bacteroidales bacterium | reverse complement strand
ACTCTGGTCTTGACCAACATGCTGGCAAGGACAAAAGAGAGGATGTTCAGCCACATGACAGGGTGGCCGAGCTGGGCGAATGCCTCTTTCTGACTTGTAACTCCTGTGAGTACTATCGCAAGCGTTATCAGCAAGGATGTCAGATAGTTAGGTATGGCTTCCGTCATCCAGAGGATGAGGCCGGATATGAAAATGGCAAGCATCGACCTTTCTGCCGGAGTGGGCAGGAAGTCGATTTTTATCACCCAGTTGAACAGGATGAAGCTTATGAGTGCGAGCGGGCCTCCGAGCCTGGCCATCCATTTCTCAAATGAGGACTTCTGCATTTTCGGAAGTTTCTCGACTTTGTAATTGTTCATATCCAGCGGGTCGAAGGCCGCAGCAGTGCCGTTGTGTTCTTCCATTGTCATTGGTTTTAATAGTTATCGGTGGTTCATGGGACCCGGAGTCCCGGTCAGGGGACAACGGGTCAAAGCAATGATTATTTCCAGTTCTTATAAGGATTCTTCATCAGCATGGAGTTGTAATATTTCACGTCTCCGGTGACTTCCTCGCCCAGCCAGAAAGGTTTCTCAAATGCCTCATCCTCGGCACCAAGCTCCACCTCGGCAACTGTAAGTCCCTCATTGTCACCATAGAACTCATCCACCTCAAAAGTGTGGCCTCCGGCATCGACAAGATAACGAGCCTTGTCGATAACACCAGGCTCACAGATCTTCAGCAACTCCTGAACCTCCTCGACAGGGATTTCCTTCTCCCACTCGAAGCGGCTTGCACCACTTGCACTTGCAATGCCCTTGACGGTTATGAAACCTTTCTCTCCCTTGATTCTTACCCTGACCGTGCGCTCTGGTACAGAACTGAGATAACCTTGTGTAATGCGGATGGCTTTCTTTACGAACGGCTTGAAGTCGCCTGCCACCAAAAATTTCCTTTCAATTTCCAGTGCCATGATTGGTTGTTTGCAACAGAATATATTCTGCATAATTATTCAACAAATATACGAATTTTTATCATTGACAGATATGTAGAAATTTTTACTAAATTCGCGGCCCATAAACAATAGGAGGCTGACAAATGTCCGGTATTAAACAAATCATCAGGGAGTGGATGCTCCCGATATCAATGACCGTCGGTGCTGCGACTTATCTGGCATATCATTTCATGCCGGAGCCTGTGCATCGTTTCGGCCCGGTCCTTTCAGATATAGTGGCGGTGGTCCAGCCGCTCATGCTTTTTGCAATGCTCTTCCTGACATTCTGCAGGATAGAGCCGCGTCAGCTCATGCCGCACAGGTGGCATTGGCCTCTGCTGCTGATTCAGGGCCTGTCATTCGTAGCTTTGGGAGCCCTTATCGTCCTGTTGAAAAGTAAACTCCAGGATGGAGCAGGGGATTGGATTGTGCTGATTGAGAGCGCAATGCTCTGTCTTATATGTCCTACCGCGACTGCAGCTGCCGTTGTTACAAGGAAACTCGGAGGAGACGTACCTGGAATCACTACCTACACCATCCTGATCAATCTTCTTGTTGCCTTCCTCGTACCTGCAGTTGTTCCGATGGTGCATCCTCAGGGAGGAGTGACATTCTGGGTGGCATTCAGCATGATTCTCGCCAAGGTATTTCCTCTGCTGATCATGCCTTGTCTAGCAGCATGGCTCACCCGCTATCTCCTGCCTAAGGCACATTCATGGCTCATATCCAAGCCAGACCTTCCTTTCAAGATCTGGGCAGTGTCACTTGCCCTTGCAATCGCAGTGACAGTCAAAGCCATAGTTCACAGTGACTTGTCATTCATTCTTCTGTGTCTGATAGCACTGGTGTCCCTGCTCTGCTGCATTTTCCAATTTGCTGTCGGACGCTGGGTTGGAAGTTGGTACGGACACAAAAAGGGCCGTCACGACAAGAAAATCACTGCCGGACAGGCCCTCGGTCAAAAGAATACTGTTTTTGCAATCTGGATGGGTTATACCTTCATGACTCCTGAATCATCCATCGTGGGAGGATTCTACAGCATCTGGCACAACCTCTACAACTCATGGCAACTCCACCGCCACAACCTTTCCTGATTCTTTCCGGATGTAACGCTGGTAACCCTTCTAATAATTGTAACCTGCTATCTGCGAAGCAATGTAGCCCCATTTCTGCTTATACAGGTCAACTGATTCCATCGGAACATAGACTTTGACATGATTGTTATTGGTAATCTCAGTATATGTATCCAGACTTACAGGCATAACATACAGTTCTGATAGTGATTCGCAGTCTGAGAACGAGTCTGAACCTATGTATCTGACAGCCTTTGGAACGGTAACTGTCTTGAGTTTCTTGCATCTGTAGAAAGCTCCGTCACCAATCAGGGTTACACTCGAAGGCAGCGAGACCTCTGCAAGTCCCTTGCAACCTGAAAAGGCAGCCCTGCTGATAGTCTTTACGCCCTCAGGAATGACTATGCTTTTCAGAGAATAGCAAGATGAGAATGCACATTCTCCAATCTGTGTCAAGCCTACAGGAAGATCGAATGAAGTTAATAGCTCACATGAAGTGAATGCAGAATCACCGATGGATTCCAGGCTTGAAGGAATATTGATTTCGGAAAGATTGAAGCAAAGATTGAATG
>CAMCIE010000289.1 GCA_945874815.1 uncultured Bacteroidales bacterium | reverse complement strand
ATTCTCTTGAGAGAATGATTTCAGGATTGTCCTTGTATGAAGGCTGAATAAACAGATTGAAGTAGCACTGGTCAGGACCGCCTTCCGTATAGAGAGAATAGCCGAAGCCCGGGTCCATCAGCATCCCTGCCGCATCATAGGCTAGTTTCAGGAAGTCATCACCGCCCTCAATGTCCCTGTATCGTCTGTAGGTCCCTTCAAAAAGGCAGATTCTTGCTTTCAGGCAGATTGCGGCGTCCTTGCTGACCCTGCTTACCGATGTTTTCTTCGGGAGAAGTTCAATGGCCTTGTCGATTGTCTCCACAATCTTGTCCATCACGACTATTCTCGAATCACGGCCCTTGTACAAATCCGGGTCATTCTTGCCCAGCTCCTTGTCATACCAGGGCACATCACCGAAAGTCCGTACCTTGTTGAAGTAATCCCAGGCTTTGAAGAAGTATATTTCACCGGCGTATTCTCCGCAAGGGGAGCCGGAGATTTCTCATAATTGTTGATAAAGGCATTGCACCCCCTTACTGTTGACCAGTTCCATCTGCTGTCGGAGTTGTTGATGGTGTTCTGTCCATAGGTTAATGCATTCTGTCCCGTACTGAGGAGGTTGTCGGACTGGTACTCTCCGACAATCATGTCTCCACAGGTCCAGCCGTTCGGATCACCGTGACCGACAATGAGGCGTGGATAGTAGGTATTGCAGTACTGCCTTAATGCGACAGCGTCTGCCGTGCTCCAGAATGTATCACCGGTCATTGAGTCTCCAGGAACAGTGTCCAGATAGTTGCAGCCTGTGAGAATGCAGGCGAATGTCAGAATTATAGTTGATATCTTTTTCATTTTCAATCCTCCCTAGAATGTAATGTTCATTCCAAACGAATAATTTCTCATGAAAGCATATTCCTTTCCGGCATTTCCGGAGTTGAGGTTGCTCTCGATGATATTGTCGGCAATGTCAGGTGTCATGAATTCCGGCAACCCTGTAACTTCCCACAGATTCATGCCTGTTGCATACAGGCGGAGTCTGGAAATACCGATTCTGCGGGTTAACTTTTCCGGGAATGTGTAGCTGAGGGTCACATTCTTGAGCCTGAGATAAGCTGCATTGAGAAGATATTTTGTCTGGATTTGCTTGCTCTTGGCATTTCCTCCCATACTGAGACGCGGATAATAGGCATCGGTATTGTCAAAAGTCCAGGTGTTCTTGACGTGGTAAGTGGTTACGCTACTGTTGTAGATTCCGCGGCTGAAGCCCCAGAATAAATCACTTCCTGTCCACAAATCCCTTTTGGCCACGCCCTCGAACAGTATGTCGAGTCCGATTCCTTTCCAATTGATACCTCCGGTGATATTGAAACGGTATCTTGGAGTATTGTTTCCAATGACCTTCTTGTCACCAGGGTCGTCGAGAGTCTTCTTTCCCTCGTCTATAACCCCGTCACCATTCAAATCTTTATACCGGATATCTCCAGGGAACCACTTAGTGCTGAGATATTTCTGGACTTTATCCATCTCCAGAGCCTCTTCGCCTGACTGGATGAATCCTTCTGTGACATAGCCCCAGATTTCTCCGAGTTTCTGCCCCTTGTAGTACATTCCGCTGGCAAGGGATCCCGTAGGATTGTCATATTTGGTTATTACTGCCTGATAGTCTGATACTCCGATACCAATGTTGTAGTCGAATGGACTGCCTGCGACATTGTTGACGCGGTCTCTCCATTTCACCTCGAGCTCCCAGCCGTTTGTTCTCATATCGGCGATATTTTCCTTACCTGTGGATGTGCCGAATACATCAGGGAGGGTAACGCTTCGCACCATATCCTTGGTTTGGCGTATGTAATAGTCGAACGAACCTGTAAGTCTGTTGTTCAAAAGCCCCCAGTCGAGTCCGGCATCATAGGTCAGGACCTTTTCCCAAGTAACATAACTTGGCACGGAAGGCGTTGAGAGACCGTTGCTCAGTGCCCCGTCAAATACATAGTTGTTGATGGTGCTGGATGTGATTATGGACATGTAATCGTGGTATCCGTTCGTGACCTGATTGCCGAGGGCTCCTACAGAGGCCCTGATTTTGAGGAGGTCCACCTTGTCTGAGTATTTTTTCAGCCAAGGTTCCTGGGCCAGGTTCCAGCCCGCTGATGCGGATGGGAAGAACGCCCATCTGTCTTTTCTGGCATATTTCGAAGAACCGTCATATCTTCCGTTCACTTCGAGAAGGTATCTTCCGTCGTAATCATAGTTGAGCCGGAAGAATGCGCCCTGGACTCTCCAGAGAGTGCTGGTCTCGGAATTTGAAAGATAATCGGAAGCCATGTCGGTCATCGGGAGATTGTTGTCATATAGCCCGGTCATCTTTAATGAGTTGGAGGTATAGGTCTTCTCCTCCTGATTGTATCCGGCCATCACTTTCATGTTGTGGGCCTTTCCGAAGGTCCTTGTATATTCGGCCCATACATTCAGCGCCTGATAAACATTGTTTGCATAATAGTTCGTGACATTGTTCGGAGAACCTGACAATACAGGCTCTCTTCCTTCCGGATAGGTCTGAGAGTATGTCTTGCCGTGTTTCTTCTGCTTGTTGAAGAAGGTATTGTAGGAGTAGTCTCCCTTGATGGAGAGGCCCTTTA
>CAMCIE010000288.1 GCA_945874815.1 uncultured Bacteroidales bacterium | reverse complement strand
AGGAGATTCTTGTGTCTATGAAGGCGAAGGGGAAGGTTGCGACGAGGAATACCACTGTTACGCAGAAGCGAGGCGGGACAAACAGAAAGGTACAGCTGACTCCAAGGGGACAGCTGCATAACGAGACCGTGTATGGCCGCATTATGCTGCCGGCTTACAAGGAGGAGAAAGTCGGGGCCGGATTTGATTATGCAAAGATTGCTGCAGTAGCCTCTGGACGATATCGCAATGCGTTGAAGGTCAGACTGGATGCATTCGGCGGCGACCCGAAGAAGGCATTCACCGGCAAGAACTCATTGGACAAGAATCCTTTGTATGTTGACCAGGTTCACTCGGAGGCGGTGCCTCTCAAGGTTGTGACTGTTTCGTATCAGGTGCAGTACACGAAGCGGGAGGCAGTCGGGCCTGACTTGAAGGTTGAAAAGGTCATTGACAATAAGATCCGGGAAATACTTCTTGCCCGGCTTTACGAATTTGGCGGAGATCCGAAGAAGGCTTTTGTCAATCTGGACGAGAATCCGATCTGGCTCAACCGGGAGAAGGGCATTGCCATAAAGAGGGTCACCGTTACAGGCAAGAACAATGTCGAGCCACTGCATAGCAAACGTGACAATACCGGTTCACTGATGCTGGATGATGAGGGCAAGCCTATCCCGACGGATTATATCAGTACGGGGAATAACCATCACGTCGCCATTTACAGGGATGCGGATGGAAATCTCCAGGAGCAGGTCGTATCATTGCTTGAGGCTGTGACCAGAGTGAATCTCGGGTTGCCGGTAATTGACAGGAATTACCATAGGGATGAGGGCTGGACTTTCCTTTTCAGCATGAAGCAGAATGAATTCTTCGTGTTCCCGGATCCTGAGACGGGGTTTGACCCGGCGGATTATGATTTGATGGATGTGGCCAATTATCCGTTGATCAGTCGGCATTTGTTTCGGGTGCAGGCCTTAGCTGTAAAAGATTACTTTTTTAGGCATCATCTTGAAACGAATGTGAGTAGAGAATCGGTTTTGCGTAACATCACGTGGAAACGCATCCAGAATCCAAATGGTTTGAAAGGTGCAGTAAAAGTCCGCATTGACCACCTTGGCAACATAGTTCACGTAGGAGAATAATCATGATAAAGCGCACATTATATTTCGGCAATCCGGCCTATCTGTCAATGCGTCTCGGACAGATAGTGGTCAAGATGCCGGGGGAGTCCGGTGAAGCTGCCGATGATGCCAGGGTCCGCACTGTGCCGATTGAGGATGTCGGGGTAATAGTGCTTGACAATAAGCAGATTACATTGACTCACGCCCTTCTGGAGATGCTTCTGGACAATAATTGCGCTATCATTACCTGTGACTCCAAGCATCTTCCGGTCGGACTGATGCTGCCGCTTGCCGGGAATACGGTGCAGAATGAGCGTTTCAGAGCACAGCTGGACGCCTCTCTTCCATTGAAGAAGCAGTTGTGGCAGCAGACTGTCCAGGCAAAAATACGCAACCAGGCTGCTGTGCTTGAATCTGTTATGGGGAAACCGGCAAAGAATATGCTTGCCTGGTCCGAGTCTGTAAGGAGCGGCGATCCTGACAATCTTGAAGCCAGGGCGGCTGCATATTATTGGAAGAATGTATTCCCGGACGAGGAGGACTTCTTCCGTGACCAGGACGGAGATGGCCTGAACGCCATGCTGAATTACGGCTATGCCATATTGCGGGCGGTGGTGGCAAGGTCATTGGTGAGCTGTGGCCTTCTTCCGACATTGGGAATTCATCATCACAACAGGTACAATGCCTATTGCCTTGCGGATGACATTATGGAGCCATATCGGCCCTATGTGGATAAGCTTGTATGCGGGATGAGGGAGGAGATGGATATAGAGGAAGGACTCAGCAGGCAGGCGAAGGTGAAACTTCTGGGGATTCCGGTTGTCGATGTGGTCATAAATGGCTGCAGAAGCCCTCTTATGAACGCCGTTTTCCAGACGACATCCTCATTGGTGAAATGCTTCAGCGGTGAAATCAGAAAGTTATCATATCCGGATATGTAGTGGACAGATTCAGCGAATACAGGGTTATGTGGGTACTCGTTTTCTTTGACCTTCCGACAGATACAAAGAAAGAGAGGAAGGCCTCTGCCGATTTCAGAAAAAAGTTGTTGTCGGACGGATTCGTGATGTTCCAGTTCTCCATCTATATGCGTCATTGCGCCAGTGCGGAAAGTGCCAAGGTTCACGTGAAAAGGGTGAAGTCGATTCTTCCACCGCTGGGTCAGGTCGGGATTCTGACAATCACGGACAAACAATTTTCGTCAATGGAACTTTTTACGGAAAAGAAGTCAACCGAGCCGCCGATCGAGTTTATTCAGCTTGAACTTTTCTGATACTGTCCGCCATGACAGAAATCCAAATATGCCCCGTAAACGAAAAAATCCAGCCCTTGGGACTGGATTTTTTATTTTTCTTTGACACTACTTAATTCATTGAACCATAATGACTTAATGATAATCAGTTGTGATTGGTCTGTCAAAGATAATGATAATGAAAGCAATTCACAACATAACGACCGAAGTACCTGTAAGCGTGACAGTTGTGATTGGTCTGTCAAAGATAATGATAATGAAAGCAATTCACAACGTTAA
>CAMCIE010000287.1 GCA_945874815.1 uncultured Bacteroidales bacterium | reverse complement strand
GGGCAAGAAGGCTGAGTGCCTGATTCTCAACGGTGCAGAGTGCGAGCCGTACCTTACCTCTGACTACCGCATCATGCTCGAAAGAAGCAAGGAAATCATTGTCGGAGCAGCAATCATGAAACAGGTTCTCGGTGGTTGCAGGACAGTGATCGGCATCGAGGAGAACAAACCTGAAGCAATAAGGTTGATGAATGCCTCGCTTGAGGAGCTTCGCAAATCAGCAAAAGGCTATGACGGCATCGAGGTGATGTCCCTCAAGAAGAAATACCCGCAGGGTGGTGAGAAACAGCTCATCGACGCTGTGATGAAACGTCAGGTGAAATCCATGGGACTTCCTATCGACGTGGGTGCAGTGGTGCAGAACGTTGCGACTTCTCTTGCAGTCTATGAGGCTGTGCAGAAGAACAAACCTCTGGTAACCAATACATTGACCATTACTGGAGACTGTCTTCCTGCCGACAAGCAGCACAACTACCTCTTCCGCATCGGTATGCCTCTTTCATACATCGCGGAATATGCAGGCGGAGTGCCTGAGGCAGCTGCCAAGATAGTTAGCGGAGGTCCTATGATGGGTAAGGCAATTGCAAATCTGGACGCTGCCACTGTTAAAGGTTCTTCTTCACTTCTTTATCTTACAGAAGAACAGACAAGGAGAAATGCCGAGTCTGCATGTATCCGTTGCGGTAAATGTGCTGATGCCTGCCCTATGGGTCTCGAGCCATTCCTTCTGAACAAATATGCCCGCAACGGCATGATGGAAGAACTCGAAGAGAATGCAATCCAGGATTGCATCGAGTGCGGATGCTGTCTGTACAGTTGTCCTGCAAACATCCCTCTGCTCGATGTCATCCGTATCGCCAAAGGAGATGTCATCCGCATCATCAGAGGCAGGGCTGCAGCTGCAAAGAAGTAATTAACAACGAATTAACATTACAAAAATGAATACTTTACTGGTTTCACCTTCACCGCATCTGCACACTAAGACTTCGACCAGGAGTCTTATGCGCGATGTCGTGATAGCGCTTCTTCCAGCTGTAGTCGTATCCGTACTTTTCTACGGATGGCATGAGCTTCTCGTGCTGGGAGTCAGCGTGGCTTCATGCGTACTGCTGGAGTTTCTGATTACTAAATACTTGCTCAAAAAGGCTTGTACGGTAGGGGATTGGTCTGCAGTCATCACCGGAGTCCTTCTTGCACTCAACCTCCCTGCTTCAACTCCATGGTGGGTTGTATTTATCGGTGCAGTGGTTGCTATCGGAGTGGCCAAGATGACTTTCGGCGGACTCGGACAGAACTTGTTCAACCCTGCAATCGCAGGCCGTGTCTTCCTCCTGATTTCATTCCCGACCTACATGACCGACTGGACAAGGACTACCGGATTCATCGGAGGCGGCATCGATGCCTTTTCAGGAGCAACTCCTCTGGGTCTGGTAAAAGAGGGCGGCGTGGCTGCAACTCAGGCCATGGACTACCTCAACATGCTTTTCCTCAATATCGGAGGTTCAGCAGGTGAGCTCTCAGCAATTGCCATCATCGTCGGATTCATATACCTGCTTGCAAGAAAGGTCATCAAACCTTGGATGACTCTTTCAATCCTTGGTACCGTTGCCGTGTTCTCTGCAATCTTCTGGGGTATCAATCCTGACCAGTACACCGACCCAGTCTTCAACCTTCTCACCGGTGGTGTCCTTCTCGGCTCAGTCTTCATGGCAACCGACTATGTGACATCTCCTATGAGCAACCTCGGAGGCGTCATCTTCGGTGTGGGCATCGGTCTTCTTACCATGCTTATCCGTTACTTCGGAGCATATCCTGAAGGAATGTCATTCGCAATCCTTATCATGAACTCGACAGTTCCGCTTATCAATAAGTACTGTCACAGCAAAAAATATGGGAGGTAGGATTTATGGCAGTTAATTCATCATTCAAAAACATGACTCTGTGCCTTTTCCTCATCTGCTTCGTCTGCTCATCCCTGCTTGCAGGTGTGTATGCGCTGACCAAATCACCAATTGAAGCAGCAGCAAAGGCAAAGAATGAGGCAGCTATCAAAGAAGTCCTTCCTGAAAGTGCCGCTTCCATAGAAGAGGAACGCAGCGTGACAATGGGGGACAAGGAATATACTTACAACCTTGCCTATGACGCTCAGGGTAATACGATAGGCTGTGCTGTCAATGTTACTACTCTTGGTTTTGGCGGTCCTATCCTTATCAAGGTGGGCTTTGATTCCGAGGGTGTCATCTACAATACAAAAGTGCTCTCGCAGAGCGAGACTCCTGGCCTTGGTGCCAAATGTACCGAAGTGGGCGGATTCGCCGAGCAGTTCAAAGGCTTCAATCCTGCGGAGAAAAAGCTTGCAGTGAAGAAAGATGGCGGTGATGTGGATGCTATAACAGCTTCAACCATCACTTCAAGGGCATACGCAGCCGGTCTTGCGACTGCAGTCGAGGTCTTCCGTACCATCGCTCAGACTCCGATGCCGCTTGCCTCTGCCTGTGTCAGCAATTGTGACGACTGTGCCTCTGCCTGTGGCAGCAATGTCATTTCGAGCGAAGTCGAGAAATCTAAATAAGGAGGAAAAACCATGGGAAAATTACAGCTTATAACTAAAGGCCTGGTAAAGGAGAACCCTACATTCGTCCTCCTTCTGG
>CAMCIE010000286.1 GCA_945874815.1 uncultured Bacteroidales bacterium | reverse complement strand
TCTTGCCCAGAGTATATTTCTTGGCAGCTTTGATTGCAAGGTATCCCACAATCATCAGAACGAACGAATCCAGGGAAAACAGAGTGTTGAAAGAGAAATATATCATTACAAGCCCGCAGATGACCGAGAGGACAACCCAGAGTTTGACCATGCGCTCCAGATAGGTCTGGTCAATCGTCCCGTCTGAAATAGATGCCGAACATTCACGTCCTTGTCCTGACACTGTGCCCCGCTGAAAGTCCCCGAGTTCATTGCTTACATTGGAAAGAATCTGAAGGCAAGCCGCAGTCAGCACTATGAAGAGTGCCGCCAGATAATTGATATGATAGTCTGCCGCAGCGAGCATGATGCCCAGAAGAACTCCCGACAGCGACAAAGGAACTGTTCGAAGACGCAGCGTAGAAAAGAATAGCCGATTACTCATAAAGCTCGAAAATTATGTAAAACTACCAGTGAAACAACAAATACAACGTAAAACAACATTAAAAACAACAAACCCAACAACCTTACAAAACATAAAATGCCCGACCTTTGCCTCCGGTTAAGAATCTTATTCGTCTCTTTCTGCGAATGCAGGATATCTAGAAAATGTGTGCAATTCCTTTCCTGGATTCGACAGAGAGGCCTCAATAAAAATGGGGTATATAAAAAGGGAAGCCGTGACGGTTTCCCTTTTTATTTTTGTTGATCAGTCAAGCTTGAGGACTGCCATGAATGCACTCTGAGGAACTTCTACGGTACCGATCTGCCTCATTCTTTTCTTTCCCTGCTTCTGTTTCTCCAGAAGCTTTCTCTTTCGGGTGATATCTCCTCCGTAACATTTTGCCGTTACATCCTTGCGTACAGCCTTTACAGTCTCCCTTGCGATAATCTTGGCTCCGACTGCGGCCTGGATTGCGATGTCAAACTGCTGACGTGGAATGAGTTCCTTCAGTTTCTCGCACATCTTGCGCCCAAAATCGTATGCATGGTCTGCATGGATAAGGGTTGACAGGGCATCTGCCGGGTCTCCGTTAAGCAAAATGTCAAGTTTGACAAGCTTCGCCTCCTTAAAACCAACGACGTGGTAGTCAAATGAAGCATAGCCTTTGGAGATGGACTTGAGTTTGTCATAAAAATCAAAGACAATCTCCGAAAGCGGCATTTCGTATGTAAGCTCAAGTCTGTCTGAGGTGAGGTAATGCTGGTTGATGAGCACTCCCCTCTTGTCAAGACAGAGTTTCATGATAGGGCCATAGTAATCTGCCTTCGAGATGACCTGTGCCCTGATGTATGGTTCTTCGATATGCTCGATAAGCGTTGCAGGCGGCAGACCGGACGGATTATGTACGTCAAGACATTCTCCCTGTGTCGTATATACCTTGTATGATACGTTCGGCACGGTGGTGATGACATCCATGTTGAATTCCCTGAAAAGCCTTTCCTGGACAATCTCAAGGTGAAGAAGGCCGAGGAATCCGCATCGGAAACCGAAACCGAGGGCAAGGGAGGATTCCGGCTCGAATACGAAAGAGGCATCATTCAGCTGGAATTTTTCAAGCGAAGCCCTAAGCTCTTCGTACTGGTCTGTTTCAACGGGATACATACCTGCAAAGACCATAGGTTTCACTTCCTCGAAACCAGCGATTGCCTCTGTGCACGGCCGGGCAACATGGGTGATGGTATCTCCTACCCTGACTTCAACGGCAGTCTTGATACCGGATATGATATAACCCACGCTTCCGCATGGTATCTCGTTCCTCGGGCACATTTTCATTTTCAGCACTCCGATTTCATCGGCGACATATTCCTTGCCGGTGCTGTAGAATTTTACTTTGTCACCCGGATGAATGGAGCCGTTGACGACTTTGAAGTAGGCAATGATTCCTCTGAAAGAGTTGAATACAGAGTCGAAAATGAGGGCCTGAAGAGGAGCATCTGGGTCGCCTTTCGGTGCAGGTACTCTTTCCACTATAGCATCGAGTACTTCTTTTACTCCCTGTCCCGTCTTGCCGGAAGCCAGAAGGACATCCTCGGGCTTGCATCCGAGCAAATCAACCACCTGGTCGGTCACGACATCGACCATTGCAGAATCAACATCTATTTTATTGAGGACAGGTATGATTTCAAGGTCATGTTCAAGAGCAAGATACAAGTTTGATATTGTCTGAGCCTGAATTCCCTGCGTTGCATCCACGACAAGGAGCGCTCCTTCGCAGGAGGCAATCGCCCTGGAAACCTCATAAGAGAAATCAACGTGGCCCGGAGTGTCGATAAGGTTCAGCACATAAGGCTGCCCGTTGTGGACAAAGTCCATCTGGATTGCATGGCTCTTGATGGTGATACCTTTTTCTTTTTCCAAATCCATCGAATCCAGGACCTGATTCTCCATATCCCTGGCTGCCAGAGTATTGGTTATTTCAAGCATCCTGTCGGCCAGGGTACTTTTACCATGGTCAATATGGGCAATGATGCAAAAATTTCTGGTATTCTTCATTACTATATGTATAATCTGTGCAAAGATAAAGATAAATTTTCGTACTTTTGTCATCCTGACAACACACATAAGGATATACAAAACAAAAGTATTGATACCAATGGTCAAAATTGAAGAATTGCAGCGCATATCCACTCAGATCAGAAGGGATATTGTCAGAATGGTGACAAGCGCAAAAT
>CAMCIE010000285.1 GCA_945874815.1 uncultured Bacteroidales bacterium | reverse complement strand
AATAAGCCTCCATAGTAGATACAAGAAGGCTCTTGCCGAACCTGCGTGGACGGCTGAGGAAATAATAAGTGCCGGTGGTTGCCAGCCTATATATCAAAGCCGTTTTATCGACATATATATAGCCTTCCTTACGTATTTTCTCAAAATTCTGTATTCCTATAGGGTACAACATATCTTCATCGGTTTCTGTTACGGGCAAAGGTACAAATTTATTGCTACAATCGCTCAAGTTCCCCATAATACAATGAGCGTTTTTGATTTATATCACAATATCCATCACAACAACCTTTCATAATCATCCCGACCGTCAGCGCCACCGTCATTAACTAACTAAATAATTAGTTGGGATATTAAAATATTAGTTGTGTGTTTGCATCGTCATTTCTTTATATTTGGTCAGAACAGAATACCGGGACCTAAAGTAAAGTTGCATTCTTTTTTCAACTTTGTTAAATTTGCGGGGTTTGGTGTAGTCCCTGATGGATGACCATAGATTTTATGAAAAAATTATTAGTATTTGTTTTGATGCTTTCGGCCATGGCCGTTCAAATTGATTTGCGTGCCCTTCCAAGGTGCAAGGATATGACCCTCCGGGCCGATTATATTTTCTCAGGTACAGACAAGACCGCTGAGATTTCCCTGTCGCAGCTCTATGTCAGCGACGGTTGGTATGGCAGGGCTCACAATCCTGATACTCTGATACTTAAAGGCAATGGCCAGATAAGTATGAGGGATGAAAAGGATGGTCAGGTCCTGTATAAGATGAGTTTTTCAACCTTGTTTCAGGAATGGCAGGCCACTGAGGAGGCCGTGAGTGTAAGGCGTTCCTTCGAGAACGTATTTCTGCTCCCCATGCCTCAGGAGAGGGCAGTAGTTCGTGTAGAACTCTATGGCTTCAAGGGAGACACGACTACCGTATTTGAACATCTGGTTGATCCTTCCGACATTCTCATAAGGCATGGCGCCATTTCCGATGCCCCTGTCAGGATGCTTCTTGAAAGCGGAAGTCCAAAGGAATGTATCGACATCGCAATTGTGGCTGAAGGCTATACCGCTGAGGAACTTGACATTTTCTGGGAGGATGCCCGCACAGCCATGGACGAGATTCTTTCATACGAGCCGTTTGCCAGCAAGAAGGACAGGTTCAATTTCATTGCAGTCGCTCCGGTATCGAAAGAAAGCGGCGTCAGCATTCCGAATGAAGGTTTGTGGATTGAAACCGCCCTCGGTGCACATTTCAGCACATTCTATTCGGACAGATATCTTACCACTTTGAATCTCAGGAAGTTGCATGATACCCTTTCAGGTCTTCCGTATGAACATATCATAATCCTTGCGAATACATCCCACTATGGCGGAGGCGGAATCTATAATTCATATACCCTCACCACCACCCACAACGAATATTTCAAACCTGTGGTAGTACACGAATTCGGACATAGTTTTGCCGGCCTTGGTGATGAATATTATTACGATGACCAATATGTTGAGCTGTATTACAGCGGGACAGAGCCATGGGAGCAGAATATCACTACATTGGCTGATTTTCCTTCAAAATGGGAGTCTATGCTCCCTGAAAGGACAGCCAAAGTTGCCGATGATGCGGATTTATGGAAAAAGATTGCAGAGGGTGCAGATCCGGCATCGTTCATAGGTGTATATGAGGGAGGCGGATACCAGTCAAAAGGAGTTTACAGACCGTATCCGGACTGCCGCATGAAAACCAATGTCGCCCCGGTATTCTGCCCGGTTTGTCAGGATGCCATAAGAAGACTCATTGACTTTTATTGATCCCGAATTGAATAAAGTTTCATATCCTGAAACAATGCAAAACATAGTATGAAAAAAGTAAAATTGACAAAGACAGGCAAGTGGGTAGTGTTTTGTGCCGTGCTTCTGGTTGTTGCAGCTCTTCTTCTGCCTTTGCTGATCAGACAGATTAAATCACCTTATCATATACAGAAATCGCTTCAGTCATGGGTGAAGCCTGACACCGTGGTGTACCATGTCCCCAAAATTAGATATGCAGCGGAATTCAATGACTTGCAGCCCAAGCAGATACGCGCAGCCAGGGAATTCGGACTGAAGGAATGTCCTGCCGACCACAAGGCCGTCGAGTCGATGAAAAAGGAACTGGAACAAGTCCGTACCTGCAGGTATTACGTGGTTGAGGAACTGAGTCATTCCGTTCCATATCTGCGTCCGAACTCTGCCGAGGAACTGGAGAGAATCGGCCGTCGTTTCATGGAATTGCTTGAGGAAAAGGGACTTCCGCAGTACAGAATCATAGTCACCTCTCTTCTTCGTACCAAGGAGGATGTCAAAAAGCTTCGCAAAAGCAATGTAAATGCCACTTCTGATTCCGCACATTGCTATGGCACCACCTTCGATATCTGGTATGTCAAGTTCGACAGGATTTCATACAAGCAGCACATGGAACCATACGAATTGCGCAAGGTACTTGCAGAAGTCCTCAGGGAGGAAAGAGATGCCGGACGAATCTATGTCAAATATGAATCCAAACAGCATTGTTTCCATATAACCTGCCGTTGCTGATTCATTCATAACCCGAAATTAATACCACTAATTATATGAAACTCAAAACTTTACTATCATTGCTTGCTCGTCCGGCCGCAGTTCTGGCGGGATTTTGTCTTTTATCTTACG
>CAMCIE010000284.1 GCA_945874815.1 uncultured Bacteroidales bacterium | reverse complement strand
AATACACACAGGCAATATGCAAACGAACGCTTGACAGACCTTATTCTGACCGCACACAGAATGACAGGCAGGAAAGTTGTTGTTCTCATAGATGAGTATGATGCTCCTCTTCTGGATGTATCGCACAAAGAAAGTCTTCTGGTTGAGATGCGCCAGATTATGCGCAACTTCTATTCTCCATTGAAAGATTGTGATCCCCATCTTCAGTTCGTCTTCATCACCGGAATCACCAAATTCTCCCAGCTCAGCATTTTCAGCGAGCTGAACAACCTCAAGAACATATCGATGCTCCCGGAATTTGCAGCCGTATGCGGAATCAGCGAAGATGAAGTTCTCATTCAGATGTCCGACTATCTGGATTCCTTTGCGACAGCTACAAAAAAGACTCGTGAAGAGGCGCTTGAAGCACTCAAGACCCAATATGACGGTTACCATTTTGCAGGTTTGTCTCCTGACATCTACAATCCGTTCAGTCTGCTGAATGCACTTCAGGACAATATGCTCAAAGGTTACTGGTTTGAAAGCGGGACTCCGACATTCCTGATAGAGAAGTTGAAGGAGTTCAATGTCGTACCGTCAATGCTCAAGCCAACAATGCTGATGTCTTCGTCGTTTGATGCCCCGACGGAGAACATGAAATCCATCATGCCTCTTCTTTATCAGGCTGGCTATTTCACGATAAAGGATTACGACCCGATCAGCGACCTCTATACTTTGGACATCCCGAACAGAGAAATCCGCATCGGTCTGATGGAAAGTCTTCTTCCCAACTATGTCCAGGTCGATTCCTACAAGGGTGTCACGACGGTAGCCCGGATGTATCTTGCACTTTACAATGACAATCTCGAAGAAATGCTACGTCTCCTCCAGAGTTGGCTCCTGACCATACCGCAGTGCGACAATACGAATTACGAGGGTCACTATCAGCAACTTCTTTTTGTCATTTTCTCCCTCCTCGGCAGATATGTGGATGTCGAGGTTCGTACTTCCAATGGTCGCGTAGATATGGTGATGAACAGCGGCAAGGCCCTCTACCTCTTCGAACTCAAACTGAACAGGTCGGCCGAGGCCGCAATGGCCCAGATTAATCTCAAAGATTACCCGTCCCGCTTTGCCTTCAGCGGTCTTCCGGTCACCAGGGTGGGCATAAACTTCGATTCAGAGCGTCACACTATTGAAGACTGGCTGATTGAATCTTGACTGAAATTATAAACTTTCTCCGCCACAGAATCGTTGCCTGAACAGATGCGCCTCGCTCTATGTCACCAGATCGAAGTCAACGGCCAAGAAACGAAAAACTCAGATTTGCAGGTTAAAAATATAAAAACATGAAACGTATAGGATTGAGCATTATGCTATTAGCGTTGCTTTTTAGCGGCGTTGTATCTTGTGATTCAAATTTAAGTTCCGGCGGAATCCCATATGTGGATCTCTCGACAAATGGTACGGCCAATTGTTATATCGTCTCCCATGCCGGAGACTACTCATTCCCGGCTGTTATTGGAAACAGCCTTGATCCGGTCGGAAACGTTGCCTCTGCTGAGGTACTTTGGGAATCATTTGCCAGCAACGTTGCACCGAAGGCTGGTGATCTTGTCAGCGAGGTTTTATACAAGGATGGGAAGGTGATGTTCAAGGCTTCGGGGGAAAAGGGAAATGCTGTCATTGCAGCCAAAGATGATAGAGGTACAATTCTTTGGTCGTGGCATATTTGGTTGACAGACACACCAAAGGAACAAGTTTATGCCAACAATGCCGGGACGATGATGGACAGGAATCTGGGTGCCATTTCCGCAGTTCCCGGCAACAGCAGATCCTATGGTCTTCTCTATCAGTGGGGTAGGAAGGACCCGTTCCTTGGTTCAGGCGGGGTGTTGGAATATGCAGATGGCGTACAGGAAGTAGCTGCTTCCAGCATAGTATGGCCGGAACATGTCCCTTCTGACGCATCTAACGGGACAATAGAATATGCTGTCGCCAACCCTACGACCTTCATCATGGAGAATGAAGCCAACAGGGATTGGCTTTATACTGGTGATAATACCGTGGAAAAGACGAGGTGGCAGCCGACCAAGACGATTTATGATCCTTGTCCTGCCGGCTGGGTAATTCCGGAGTGCGGCCCTGACGGTATATGGGGAAAAGCTCTGGGAACCACCGATGACTGGGAAAATGAGTCAAATTGGGATTCCGTCAACTTTGGTATTGATTTCTCCAGGACAGACATTACTCTGGGAAGCGAGGGACCGATATGGTATCCTGCAGCCGGACTTATCTACGGTGATGACGGAAATTTCAGGGGAGCCTCGGAGATGGGAGGATATTGGTCAGTTTCAAATTCAAATCACCATTATGCACTCGTTTTTGCCTTTGGTACCTATGGATATATGATGCCAAACATCGATGCCCTCAGGTCATATGGTTGCTCCGTCCGCTGTCAGAAAATCAAATAGTTATAGTTTTGCAAGCAGCGCAACCTTCAGGACCTAAATCACTTATAACTTGCGAAACTTGAGTTAATGAAACGGCGAACTTGAGTTAATTTACAATGATAGAACTGATATATCCATATAGCCCGGCCCCGATGGTTCCGAAGCCAAGTGCCGAAAGTGTCGGCATGCAAAGACCCTCCGGTGAAATTTTTCCTGTAGTCGAGCCGAACGGAATGGTCAC
>CAMCIE010000283.1 GCA_945874815.1 uncultured Bacteroidales bacterium | reverse complement strand
ATACACAGGCTTGAGAACATCCTGGTTGAACATTTTCTGGGAAGCCTCAGCCGCACTCCAGAACTGCACCATCACGACCCTTGAATCAAGGCTGCTCAAAGTCACCTTGCTGGCATTGATATCAGGCAGGCTAATGTCAGGGAAACCGATTTCAGTGGCATTCCTCAGACGCATTTCGAGATCCATGAAATTGTTGCGGCTCTTTGCTTCTCCAAGCAATGCCTTTACATATTTTGACTCAGGATATACGGTCATGAGCGAGTCACAAGCATTCGAAAAATGAATTGCGTCAGTGCTCTGTCCGAAGACAGGGAGGTTGTCGCCAAGTCTCTGGTAGAATACCGGAATAATCGTAAGAGAGTGGCTGTTCTCCATGACATATCTCACGCGGTCGCGGTAATATGAAACATATTCCTGTCCCATCCTGCGTTTGATTTCCTGAGCTTCGGAAGAATTCGGGTCTGCAGCAAGGAGTGCATCGGAAAGTGCCTGCATGCGGCGGAGTGCATCGTTATATGATTTCTCCACCTGGGCAAGTTTGGCTGATTCTTCAGAACCGGATACCGTCCAATTGCCCAATGTATCAGCTTCCACGCTGACCCTGTCTCCTCTTTCAAGAAGCAGGGATGCAATCTTCTTGTCTGAATGGAAAAGATATACGAATTCAGGCTGGCCTTTTTCAATTTCCAACTTGTATGAAAACTTACCGTCAGCTCCGGTGCGTACGGTATCAATTGTTTCCATTCTGTTGACATCCAGCACTTTGACGATCACCTCAGATGAGGGTGCCTGAGCCAGGATTCCGTCAATTGCAGCCTTTTTGCCACATGAAGCAAAAACAAGTGCTGCGGCCAGCATTGCCGGCAGTATTTTAACAAATCTTGACATATTCTTTATTTATGGATTCTGCAATTGCGGCAAACTCCTCCGGCTTCAACGCCAGTTTCTCCTTCCTGAAGTCCATATCCGCCTCTGAATTGAGGGGTACAAGGTGGATATGTGTGTGAGGCACTTCCATTCCAAGCACGGCGACTCCCACCCTCTTGCATGGAACCGCAGCTTTCAGAGCAGTTGCTACCTTGCGGGCAAAATCCCACAGTCCTTCATAGGTAGAGCCGTCCAGGTTGAAAATATAATCATCCTCCACATTCTTTGGGATCACAAGCGTGTGTCCCTGCACAAGAGGGTTGATATCCAGGAAAGCATAGAAATCATCGTTCTCCGCAACCTTGTATGAAGGAATCTCCCCCTTAGCTATTTTCGTAAAGATAGTTGCCATAATGCACTGAAACTTACAGAGTTATCTCAAGAATTTCAAATTTGAGGACACCGGCAGGCACCTTTGCCTCAACAATTTCTCCCGCAGAGTGGCCCATCAGAGCCTGTCCGATAGGAGTCTTGACAGCAAGCTTTCCGGCTTTGAAATCAGCTTCGCTTTCTCCTACGAGAGTAAAGTTCATAATCTGGCCATTGGCAAGGTTCTTAACCTTCACCTTGTTAAGCATCTGCACTTTGTCCGTGCCGATCTGCTTCTCGTCAATCACCCTTGCATTGGCTACAAGGTTCTGCAATTTGGCAATATTGAGCTCAAGAAGGCCCTGAGCTTCCCTTGCAGCTTCATATTCTGCATTTTCCGACAGGTCTCCCTTGTCTCTTGCCTCGGCTATCTGTGCGGAAATCACCGGCCTCTGCGCGATGGCATCCGCCAGCTCCTTCTTCAATTTGTCCAGACCATCCTGGGTCATGTAGTGAATTTCCATATTAATTTCTCCTCAAAAACAACATAATAAATAAGGAGTCCTGTTTGTTTACAACAGAACCCTTCGACTGATTGCAAATATACAAATTATTTTTGGAAAAAGCTATCCTGTCAGGACATTCTTCCGATGATGTCAAGACAAACCTCGCGGTCCTTTGCCAATTGCACTGACAAGGAACCCAAACCATCGAACTTTTCCTCATCCCTTATCTTGGAGATGAACGAAAGTTCAAGGTCGAGGCCATAAATGTCCTCATCAAAATCAAAAATATTGGTTTCTATAGTGCGCGAGCGTCCTTCTCCCAAAGTCGGGCGGCAACCGATGTTGCACATTCCCATATAGTCCTTTCCAAGAGCATGCACGCCGACCAGATATACTCCATTTCCGGGAAGCAGTTTCAGCGGCTCATAGAGCTGCAGGTTTGCAGTCGGGAAGCCGATGGTACGACCAACCCTGTTGCCTTCAACGACCACCCCTTTGATGGTATAACGGTAGCCGAGCATCTGTTCAGCACTGAGAATGTCCCCACGGCTGATGCACTCGCGAATTTTTGTGGAACTTACAGCACATTCTCCCTGGTATGGCACAACTCCCGTCCTGATCACATCGATGGACAGGCTTTCCGCCACTTTTGCTACAGTGCTGCTGTCAAGGGAATCAGCTCCCATTCTGTTGTCATATCCCAACAGAATGGCAGTTGCTCCATATTTCCCGCGTACGATGTCGCGAAGATATTCCTCAGTTGTCATCCGGCTGAATTCCCTGGTGAACTGAAGTACCTCCACATAATCCACCCCGAGCGAATGAAGGAGAGCCTTCTTTTCATCCAAGGTGGTAAGCAGTCGCAAGGAGCGGGCTTCCTGCTGCAATACATTGCGGGGATGAGGCCAGAATGTTATGACCATGCTCTTATCCCC
>CAMCIE010000282.1 GCA_945874815.1 uncultured Bacteroidales bacterium | reverse complement strand
CAAGGTCTTCGGCAGACTTGCGCGCACATCCGTTCGCTTTTGCAAGAAGACCTGCAGCCCTGCATGCACAAAGTTCGCCCTGGCATGTACCCATACCAACCCTTGTACGGCGGCGCAAATTGATAAGATTGTATGTATCAAGCTCTTTGATAGCATAGTTCACCTCTCCGACAGACACCTCTTCACATTCACACACCAGTGATGCGTCACATTTGTCAGTATTGTCAATCTTCGAGCTCAGAGTACCATGACGTCCTTTTGCAGCCATGTCACCGATTCCGCCGAAAATCTTCTGGTCGGACTTCTTTGTCTTGACAACCTCGGAACCTGGGAGGCAAACTTTGTCGGTGGTACATTTCACATCCCTTCCCAATTTCTTGCAAGCCAGGTCAGTAGCCCACTCAGCCATCAGACGGTACGTCATAAGCTTTCCACCTGTAATTGTTATGAAGCCAGGTATGCCGTCGCGTGTCTCGTGATCCAGACATACGATTCCGCGGCTGATACTTCGGCCTGAAGGATCGTTGTCAGCTGCAACCAGAGGCCTTACACCTGCATAGGCTCGGAGAATTCGGGTGGTGGCAAGAGAAGGTGCAAGCTTCTGTCCTTCCCTGAGCAGAACGTCAACCTCCTCCGGGGTCACCTTCATGTGGTCAATCTCATCGTAAGGGACGCGGCTCGATGTTGTTCCGATAAGGCAGATGGTATCACCCGGAACCAGAATGTCCGCATCCGCTGGTTTGCGGCAACGGTTGATGACCATATTGTTGACCCTGTGTCCGAAAATCAGCAAGGCTCCCTTTGCAGGGAACATGTTCACGTTGGCTCCTGCCATGGCGGCAATCTTGTGTCCCCATATACCGCCGGCATTGATTACTATGTCTGCATATTTCTTTACCACGGAGCCGTCATGGTTGTTGAGAAGCTCGACTCCGACCACCCTTTCTCCATCTTTTATCAAAGATGTGACTTCATGGTAGGTAAGAATGTCTGCACCATGAATCTTGGCATCAAACACATTGGCAGTGGTGAGACGGAAAGGATCAACAGCTCCGTCAGGTACACGTACTGCACCTATAAGGTCTTTATTTACAGAAGGTTCAAGTCTGATTGCCTCCTTCGGGTCTATGACATCAGCCCTGATTCCAGCCTTGAGGCAAGACTGTACGAAGGTGTCCTGGAACTTCAGGTCGTCTTCAGGCAAAGTAATGAAAAGACCGTCTGTTTCCTCGACACAATGTCTTGCGATTTTGCGCAAGGTCATGTTTTCCCGGATACATTCAGTGGCTGACTCCTGGTCTGTCACAGCATAACGGGCACCGCTATGAAGCAGTCCGTGGTTGCGTCCGGTGGCACCGGCAGTGAAATCGAAACGCTCCACAAGAAGAGTCTTGAGACCTCTCATGGCACAGTCACGGGCTGTTCCCGCTCCCGTGATTCCACCACCGATGACAATTACATCATAATGGTTCTGATTTGTTTTTGCCATATTGTCAATGTCTGAAAATTCATTTTCTTTCAGCTACGCCCATCTGGCCGAGAACTGTCCTCAGGTCGAGAGGATGGTCGGTTGTAATCTGGTCAACACCCAGATCAACAAGCTTCTCCATAGCTTCCGTCTTGTTGACGGTCCACACGTTTACACTCATTGAATGTGAACGGGCCTGGTCATAGCGTGATGTATCCTTGAGCATGTCACGATAATTGGTATCGATGCCGTTAATGCCCTCTGCATGAACCTGATCTGCAGTATAATCTGTATCAAGATACTGAACGGTAAAGCCCGGAGCAAGTCTTGCAAACTCCTTGCAGATATTCATGCTGAACGAGATAAACATGACTCTGTTTTTCTTGAGGAGCTTATGTTCGCGGAGTTTTTGAAGAACAAGCTCCACTGCCCTGTCCTCAACTTCCTTGCATGAGTGTCTCTTGAGCTCAAGCACAAGCATGGTCTTGCTTTTGGCACCCTGAGTGAGGTATTCGTCAAGAGTAGGAATCTTTTCTCCATTTTTAAGTCTGTAATAATCAAAAGCGGAAGCCGGATTTTTCTCAATGCTCTTTCCCTCGACATTTGAATCGTGGAAGACAAGGAGCTGCTCGTCAGCTGTCATGTTCACATCGAACTCACTTCCCCAGAAACCGTTTTTCTGAGCCTGGACAAGGGATGCAATAGAGTTTTTTGCATAGCCTGCCTCATCACAATTCCAGAATCCACGGTGTGCTACGACAGATACTTTTTTACCATTGCCTGCAGAAAGGCTTGCGGGTTGGAATGCTGCGAATGCAGCAATCATCATAAGAAATGCAGTAAATCTTTTCATGATTATCAATTGTTAGTAATTATTATTCATATTTGCCTGAAAGATAGGCTTTCAAGTCGTTCCATCTGTAATATGGAGCCCTGTATGGTTCAAGGGCAGGAATGGAAGTTTCCTGCTCATTGAAAAGCAGCTTTACCAATATGTCATCTTTTGAATTCCTGTAGAATATCATCTGCAGATTCGATCCCATCGGGATGCGGTCATAAGTACTCCATTTTTCCCACGATTTGTCAGACTTCATCCTCTGGCACATGCCATCAACACCTATCAGTCCGAGCAATGGCAGAAGACCGGTGTCATGTCCAAACCTCAGGTCTGCGACTTTGAGGCTTGAGCCGGAAACAGCTTCGCTGCTCAATTAGATAAAATTGTGCGTAAGGGTAGAGTTTTTGAAACTCAACTTTTAT
>CAMCIE010000281.1 GCA_945874815.1 uncultured Bacteroidales bacterium | reverse complement strand
CAGGACAGAATCGACCCGGTTCCGGAGTTCATCCTAAAGTCCCTTGCAAAGAAATTATGCTGGATACTTGACTCAGATTCATGGACAATCTGTTTTCTGGTATTCCTTGCACTCACCCTTGCCATGTTCCTGCTCTACCTCCTTGCTCCGGGCATTGCCCTCAGGAGGACTGGCTTCTTCACTGCTCTGGCAACTTTGGTCATAACCCTTTTGTGTCTGTGGTTTGCAATCTGGCAGAAGAATGATTGCATGAAGGCTGACCAGGCTGTGGTCATGTGTCCAGTGACCTCTGTAAAGAGCTCACCTGCATCAGGTTCTGCGAAAGACCTTTTCATCCTTCATGAAGGTACCAAGGTCGAGATTCTGGACCAGGTCGGTGCGTGGAACAATATCCAGCTTGCTGACGGACGACAGGGCTGGATTCAATCCGAGGACATAGAAATAATCTGACAAATTGTACGTATAGTCCCTAATACCACATAATTATGAACAAACTATTACTATTCCTGATGCTTGCAACGGCTCCTATCCAGGCAGCCATGGCTGCTCCAAAGTCGGAACTGCCTGACTGGCAGAATCCTTATGTGATTGAACGCAATCGCGCTCCGATGACTGCATCCTTTCATACTGACGGCAATAAGTTGACGCTCAATGGAATATGGGCTTTCCACTGGTATGAAACCATTGATGCCCGTTCACTTGATTTCTATAAAACTACATTCGACGACACATCATGGGACAAGATACCGGTCCCGGGGATGTGGGAATTGAACGGATATGGGGATCCGGTGTATCTTAATATCGGATATGCCTGGAGAGGACATTATCAGAATAATCCTCCGATTCCTCCTCTTGAGCATAATTATGCAGGACAGTACAGACGTACATTCACTCTTGATGAGTCATGGAAAGGTCAGGATATATTCCTGCATATAGGTTCGGCGACATCCAACGTACGTGTATGGGTGAATGGAAAAGAGGTCGGATACAGTGAGGACAGCAAGCTGGAGGCCCGTTTCGACATCACGAAGTTTGTCAGGACAGGGGAGAATCTCATAGCTCTGGAGATTTTTCGCTGGTGTGACGGAACCTATCTGGAAGATCAGGATTTCTGGCGTTTTTCAGGCATCGGCCGCGATGTTTATGTCTTCGCACGCAACAAGAACAGAATCGAGGACATCAATGTCATTGCAGGCGCAAACGGACAGGCAGATGTCTATGCCCAGGTGACAAAGGGAGTGACCTCCTTGGACTTGTGCCTTGTCGATCCTAATGGAAAGCAGGTTGCAGCCGTGAATGTACCGGCTTCCTCAAAGCCGGTTGTACGTAACGGTAAGTCATGCCTCAAGGCCACTCTGAACGTGCCTTCACCGAAGCTCTGGTCTGCAGAGACCCCTTGGCTCTATACATTGAAAGTAGCATCCAATGATAAATCAGGTGTCACCGAACGCGCTGAACTTCAGATCGGATTCCGTGACGTACGAATTGAAGGTGCTCAGCTTCTGGTCAACGGCGCTCCCATCCTAATCAAGGGTGCAGACCGTCATGAACTCAACCCATATAAGGGCTATGTGGTTTCAGAAGCCGATATGATACAGGATATTCTTATAATGAAACAATTGAATATCAATGCTGTACGTACGAGCCACTATCCTAACGACCCTCTTTGGTACTCGCTCTGCGACAAATATGGCCTCTATGTCATTGACGAAGCGAATATTGAATCGCACGGAATGGGCTATGGCGAGGCTACCCTTGGAAACAATCCGATTTTCCGCGATGCCCATCTTTCCCGCATCGGCCGGATGGTAAGCCGCGACTTCAACCACCCTTCCATCATCATATGGAGCCTTGGCAACGAGGCGGGTTTTGGTGAAAATTTCATAGCCGGATATAATATGGTCAAGGAAATGGACCCTTCCCGTCCTGTTCATTATGAGCGTGCAGTGGATTATGATAATCCCAACAATACAGAATATTCGGACATTATCTGTCCTATGTATTACGGATACGAAAGCTGCGAACGTTATCTGAAGAACTCACCTGAGAAGCCGCTTATCCAGTGCGAATATGCACATGCCATGGGTAATTCAATGGGTGGTTTCAAGGAATACTGGGATCTTGTACGCAAATATCCTGAATATCAGGGTGGCTTTATATGGGATTTTGTTGACCAGGCCCTCAGATGGCCTGTGGATCCGGCAAAATTCGGAACTGACCATATTTTCGTCTATGGCGGTGATTTCAATGATTATGACCCGACTGATGATTCGTTCTGCTGCAATGGAGTAATTGCTGCCGACCGCAGTCTTCACCCTCATGCCTATGAGGTTGGCTATCAGTATCGTTCCATCCATACTTCTGCATCGGAAGAGGAAGCAGTCAACGGTAAGGTGAATGTTTATAATGAGAATTTCTTCATAGACCTTTCACGCTATATGCTTGACTGGAGTGTTGAGGTTGACGGGCTTGCCGTACTTTCAGGCAGTGTCTTGCCTGGAAAGATTGCCCCTCAGTCTGTTGCCACCATGGAGCTTGGCTTCAATGAAGCAGACATCCAGGAAGCATGTGGTTTCCAGGACCTTGCCTCACATGATGTTTATCTGAATGTCAGCTGGTCGCTTCGCCGCGCTGACGGTATCCTTCCTGCAGGAAGCGAAGTGGCTTATGACCAGATTCTGATTAATGAGGCGCTTCCGGTGGCCTTCACCGACCTTTCCGGCCTGCCTTCGTATAGCGAGGCTGAAGGCAAGG
>CAMCIE010000280.1 GCA_945874815.1 uncultured Bacteroidales bacterium | reverse complement strand
CTATCATACTCTCACAAAATTTTTATAAATGTAAAAATTTTTGATAGTATGAAAATAGCCATAATCACACTTCCTCTGCATGTGAATTACGGAGGACTTCTTCAGGCCTATGCCTTGAAATCCGTTCTGGAAGGGATGGACAATGAAGTCACCGTGCTGGATCTACGGGAGAAAATGCCTTTGCCTATCTGGTGGAAAGCCCCTGCCATCTACCTTAAAAGGGCTGTACTGAACCTTGTGAAAAAAGGAAAAGGTCCAGAGGTTTTCCGGGAACTCAGGGCAAGAAGGGAATTTCCAGTGATATCCGCAAATACGGGCAGGTTCGTGGCAGATTATATAACCCCCCGTGTGATAAAGGATTATGATGAAATTGAAGAGGAATTTGATGCTTTTGTAGTAGGCAGTGACCAGGTGTGGAGACCGAAGTATTTCGGAAAAATTGAGAATGCCTTCCTGGATTTTACCTCAGACTGGGATGTGCTGAGGATTTCCTATGCCGCTTCTTTCGGAACGGATGAACTTGAATATGAATATGCCAGGTTGGAAGAATGTTCAAGACTCCTGCACCGGTTCGATGCTGTTTCTGTAAGGGAGGATTCTGCCGTCAGATTCTGCGACGAGTGGTTTTCATATCCGGGAGCCGTACAAGTGCTGGATCCGGTAATGCTTCTTCCTGCACGGACATATCTTGATATGGCAGCTAAGGAACCATTTTACCCGGCAGAGGGCAAAGTAGTCACCTATATGCTTGATAAACATAACAATACCCGAAATCTAGCTGAATTTGTCCGCAAGGTCACCGGACATTCGATATATGATGTTTCCGTGAACCCGGGAAATCCCGCCATTCCGGCTAGGGACAGGGTCGTGCCGCCTCTGGAAAGATGGATTGCTGCAATTGCAAATTCATCATTTGTGATAACGGATTCATTCCATGTCTGTGTGCTGAGCATTCTTTTCCATAAGCCTTTCCTGGTGATTGCCAATTCTGTACGAGGATTGCCACGCATTTCTTCCCTTCTGCGTCTTTTCGGGCTTGACTCCCGTCTTGTTCAGGGAATCGATCCGGAAGATGACGGTCAGGGATGGCTGCTTGAAATGGATTGGGATGCCATAGACAAGGTGCTGGAGGAACAAAGGAAATTGTCATTCGACTTTTTGAAAAGAAGTCTTGAAAGGAGAAATGAAGATGAGTGATTGCAGTATAAGCATCATTGTGCCGGTTTACAATGCTCAGGAATGGCTGGAGCATTGCCTGGAAACTATTGCCAGTCAGGACTTTGAGAGCTGGCAGGCGATTCTTGTGGATGATGGAAGCGTGGATGAGTCAGGGGAAATATGCGACAGATATGCTTCCTCTGACAACCGTTTCATTGTGGTGCATAAGGAGAATGCCGGGGTAAGTGCCGCCAGGAATGATGCCCTTGACATGGCTGCGGGAGAATTCATAATGTTCGTTGATTCGGATGATGTATTGCTGCCGGGAGCCCTCAGGCTCCTTCATGAGGCCGCCACGGACTGCGATTTCGTGCTTGGAGGCCATTCCGTTGGCCTGACCCCGGGTAGTCAGTCAATCTGCCCGAAACATGGACGCAGATACGGAAAGACTGACATGGAATTGTTCTTCGAGGATAATCTTCTGCATAATTGCAAGATGCTGGATGCTCCCTGGGCAAAACTTTTCCGCCGAAGCATGATAGGCACCCTGCGTTTCTGCGAGAATATAAGTTACGCGGAGGACAAACTCTTTGTTTTCAGTTTCCTCAACGTATGCCGCAGTGCTTCGACTGTCTGCGCTCCGGTGTATGGCTACAATGTCCGTCCCGGTTCCCTGGGAAGTGACATGAGTTCGGACAGGCATCTCATGCAGATGAGGCATTTCCTTCCCGCCTATGTCCCGGTAGTTAGGAAACTGCAAAGGAAGTATCAGTCAAGTGAAAGAGTGTCAATGCTTTACCATGAGGATGTCATAGGACGTTATGTCTGCCGCCTGCTGAATATTTTCATTGTCCGAAGGACAGCCCTTCTGACAGAAGACTATATAAAGTGGCTGTACAGCCTGATGAACGCGGATTCTTCACTCGGAGTGTTTTCCGTCAGGCCGGCACAGGCTTTCAATATCCTGCTTTTCAAGATAGGCAGGCCGGCTTTCACAGTTTCTGTTTATAAATTCTTATCATCGTTCCCATGGAGAAGAAAATAGCGGTAATATTCGAGAGCAGCCCTTTTGACAGAAAAGGACTTTTCAATGCAGTTCATCAAAGGATTGCCCACCTTTTTCCTTTGGGACAGTTCTCGGTTGATGCATTCTGCCTTCACAGCCGTGACAATGCCTTCACCCGCAAAGTGAGGCACAATCCGAAAGTGCCTTTCAAAAAGCAGGTCGAGATTGACGGAATCACATATAACTTGCTGTGGTACAGGTTTTCCGTCATTGATGACATCCTTGTCCGGAAACTTGGCCGCAGGCCTGTCTTCTTCAGCCGCTTTGTCAGGAAGACCGCTGTACTTCTCAAGGATTATGACATGGTTGCCGCTCACTCCTATGAGGGTGGCCTTGTTGCATTGGAAGCAAACCGGCGCTTTGGAGTTAAATATTACGTTACATGGCACGGCTCGGACATCCATACCCGTCCATGGGCCAACAGCCTGGTCATGCGTCAGACCCGCGAGATTGCACGCCATGCGGTGATGAACTGCTATGTCAGTGATTCCCTGAGAGTTATAGGCGAGAAGATTGCACCTGACTCTGCATCCATG
>CAMCIE010000279.1 GCA_945874815.1 uncultured Bacteroidales bacterium | reverse complement strand
CTTGAGCCATTGTCAACCACAATCACTTCCCATTGGCAGGACCGCACGTTCATCATTATCGAACGGATCATGTCCGCCGTCTGTTCCTTTCCGTTGAAATTCACAGTTATGAAAGATACTTTCTTATTCATCTTCAGGCATTCTTTCGTCAATTTGCGGGCTGATGAACACAAGGGCAAGGCTTACATAGACCAGAATGCTGTTCGGGAACTGGGTGAATACTTCGTTGTTGGTTGACATGACGAAAAGACCAGCCACTCCCGACAGCAGTCCGGAGCAAATTCCGGCCAACTGTTTGTTCTTCAGTTTGAAAAATATAATATACGCACACTTAACAAATATATACATCATTACGCACAGATACAAGCACAGACCGACAATACCGGTTTCCACCCATAGCTGGACAAGCCATGAGTCTGTCGGATAATATGTTAAAGGTGAAAAATCACCATTCCTCTGTGCCCTTCCAGCACTCATTCCAAGGCCGTTCCCGAACGGAAGTTCCTTCATGTAGCCTCTCAGAGCCCTTTGGTTGTCCTTCCTGACAAGGTAGGACAGGTCCTCCTCCCGGTGGAATATCGTGCGGGCTCTTCTGATGGCAGTGTTGCTCTGCCCGATTTCAGTAAAAGCCAGCAGACCCACGGCTATGGCACAGACCAGACCGATGGGAACCATCTTCTTGTAATCCTTGATCAGGACAAGATAGGCCATGATACCGGCCACCGGCACCGGCAAGGCACTTCTGGTGCCCGACATGAACATTCCGATGCAGGCACATCCCGCCACGGCAAAATAGTAGATCCGTTCCCCGATCTTTTCAGTATGCATGCCTGCAATCGCGAAAACCACTACTGCCATACCCATGGAGCCTCCAAAATTCGCAGCATCTGAAAATACGGAGAAATACCTTGTGCCATAATATATTATATGTGTTCTTTTACCATCAAGAACATTCAGGAAAAACACATCTCCGGGAGTCCATCCGACGAACTTCTGATAAAGCACCTTGATGAACGCGACAAGCACGAAAGCAGACCACAGCTTCAGAAATATCATCATTTTCCTGAAATCAGTAATGGCCAGTTGTACGATAATCGTGATCATAAGGAAATACAGAGCCATGCTCCTGACCGCTGAGAGCCACACTCCTATGCTTCTCATATTTGGATTGAAAACCTCAATCAGACAATATAGAAGCCATATTCCTATGGCTGCAATCATGTCCAATGTGACATTGTTTTCACTCTTTATCCCGTTGAAACGGGAACAGATTATTATTGCAAGGTTCAGTACTATCATGAAGTCCATCAGAAGACCTATGGACATGCCGTTGATATAGTGTTCCAGGACAGGTATTGTGAAGTCTGCAAGGAGGATGAAGGAAAATGCAAGTACCTTGTCATCAAAAGCCTTTGTCAGTGCAAGACCTACGACCGGTGCCACGCACAGGACCGCAGCAACAGGAAGTTTCCCTGAGGATATCAAAACAGCCATCACCACGGCCAGAGCCAGGGTGACAGCCCAGAATAATGCAGATTTCCATTTCTCGGACATTGTGGAACGGATTAGTCGATGTTGTCCATTCCGAGGTTCCAGAATGTGAAACGAAGTTTATGCAGCCTGTTGAAAGGCGGCAGCATGCCGGTGAAGGAACCTACGGTGTCAATGTCGCTGTTGTTCAGGATGATACCGAGGTTGTTCCCTTTGTTGAAACGTTTGAGCTCCCCGATCATCAGGCCTCTCATTCCTGTCCAGTCTCTCTTTGAGTCGGCCACAAGGATGTTGATTGCGGATGTGTCTATGACCTTGGTCGGGAATGATGCATCTTTCAGAGGCGGATATTCGACAATGATCACATTGGCCTCCGGCATCAGTTCCATATTGTCTTCATTGACACAGAAATCATAAATCGAGTTGGCAAGCATATAATACTTGGTATTGCTCTCGAAGTCCTTTTCCCAATTCACAAGCACCGGTTTTGTGTACAGGCTTTCGAAATAATCATATATTGCCTGGCAGACGGTACTCTTGCCTTCTCCTTTGTCAACGCTAAAGACATTGATGATATTCACCGACTGGTTGCGGTTGAAATAGCTGGTGATTGTATTGCCCAGATGCCTCATTGCCAATGTCTTGCTTATTTCCATGTTCTCACTTTCCTTCTTCACCTGCGGATAGGCTCCAATAACGGGAAGCTTGATGAGCTTGCGTGCCGAATCCTGGTCATAAGGCTTTCTGTTGAATTCTTCCATTATGATCACTATACCGCACATCAGGGCGAACATGAAGACAAAAGCAATCATCGCATAGAGTTTCGTCTTCGTTTTCTCTGGGTTCATCGCAACTGTAGGAGGTGTAAGAACCCTGAACGTCGCAGAAGTCAGCTGGAGGTTCTTTTCCCTGAGCTTGGCATCATTCAGGGATTTCAGGTTGGAGAGGAAGTTCTGCTCGGAAAAATTGATTTCCCTCTCCTGCCTTTTGATGGATGTCCCGATAGGGGAGAAGCGCTTGACTTCCTTATCCATCTCGTCCTTGTTCGCAAAGAGAATGTCCAATTCCGCATCCGCCTTTGATTTAAGCAAAATGGCTGATATCCATTCGTTTATGAGCGCATCATTGGCAAGACCTTCCTTGCTGTACTGTGCGGCGCTGATTTCGCTGCTTATTTTCTTCAGTTTCTGTTCCTCTTCGGATATCCTCCTGCTGAGGCTTGTGTCGATACTGTCGTTAGGTGATACCTGGGTGTACAGGTTGTTGAGAG
>CAMCIE010000278.1 GCA_945874815.1 uncultured Bacteroidales bacterium | reverse complement strand
CCGCCGATACATTCAATGCAAACGTACCGCCTACAGACGACCCGGAATATCTGAAAGGGGTAAGCGCCAAGGTTTACCAAGCGATGACGGACGTGGACCCGGAGGCTGTATGGGTTATGCAGGGATGGATGTTCTATCACGAAAGGGATTTCTGGCATGACCCTCAGATTCAGGCACTTCTGTCTGCTGTGCCGGATGACAAGATGCTGATTCTCGACCTTTGGAGCGAGAGATACCCAATTTGGAACCGTACCCATGCCTACTATGGCAAACCTTGGCTCTGGTGCATGCTCCATAACTTCGGACAGAACATAACATTGTCCGGAAACGCGACTTCCGTGGCGAACGACCCTGCTGCTGCATTGGCAGACCCAACTTCCGGAAGGATGAGCGGCATCGGTCTGACTCCGGAGGGCATCGGACACACCCCTATCATCTACGCGCTCATGCTGGAAAATGTCTGGAACGAAGGCAGGCCTGTGGACATTGACTCATTTATAAAGAATTATACGACAAACCGTTACGGCAAGTTCTCTCCTGCAGCGGTCGAGGCCTGGAAGGGCATTTTTGCCACCGCCTTCGAGAACAATGTGAACAATGGCGGTCACGAGTCCATCATCTCAGGACGTCCGACCTTCGTGGAGAACCCTAAGGGCTGCACGAATACCAACAAATGTTACGACCGCGTTGACCTCGTAAAGGCCTGGGAAACACTATATTCCTGCATTGATGAACTTTCAGGGAGCGACGGCTACAGGTACGACATCGTAGATATCACCCGTCAGGTGCTCGCCGACTATGCTTCGGTGATTCAGCAGAAGTTCGCAGCTGACTACAAGAATGGTGACATGGAAGCGTTCAAGGCCAATGCAGAGGCTTTCGATGCCCTGATTTCGGATATGGATACGCTGCTGGCCACAAGAAAGGAATTCCTGCTCGGCGTATGGCTCGAGAGTGCCAAGGCCCTGGGTACAAATGCCGAAGAATCAGCGCTCTACGAGAAGAATGCACGAAATCTCCTGGGCACTTGGGGCAACAAGGACTGCAAACTCTTCGACTATGCCTGCAAGCAGTGGTCCGGTATGATGGACGGCTATTACAGGCAGAGATGGGGTCTGTTCTTCGAGGATGTCCTCGCAAATTGGGGCCACTTCGACCAGAACGAGTTTGCCCAGAAATGCAAGGACTACGAATGGAACTGGATTTCCGACACGACATGCTTCCCTACCGAGAAGAGCGGGGATGAAATCGAGGTCGTGAAAAAGCTCTGGAACAAGTACAGTGCAGATTTGAGTCATGAATAATCTACAACCAAACGGACGTATCGCATCACTGGATGCGCTCAGGGGCTTCGACATGCTTTTTATATCAGGTCTCGCCTACCTCATCAGAGCCATCTGCTGTCTGTTCCCTGGCGGAGAATCCTGCTGGCTGGAAGCACAGACGCACCATGCGGCATGGGACGGTCTGACACATCACGATACCATATTCCCGCTATTCATATTTATAGCTGGAGTATCGTTTCCGTTTTCCTACGCGAAGCAGGTAAGCGTCGGCAGGACCAAGGGTCAGATCTATCTGAAGGTGTTCTGGAGAGCAGCCATGCTGGTATTTCTCGGCATGATATGCAACGGACTGCTGAAATTCCAGAGCGGACCGCACAGGTTTTTCAGTGTACTGGAGAGAATAGGAGTTGCCGGAATGCTGGCTTCCATTCTGTATATGAATTTCAAGCTAAGCTGGCGGATAGTCATCGCTGTATTGATCCTGGCAGTCTATGGGGCAGTCAGCTTCATTGTGGCACCTGATGCGCCGGCAGGAACATCGCCGCATTGTGTCGAGGGCAGCATCGCCGCGTATATCGACCGGACCTTGTTCGCGGGCCGTATATACAAGGAAGGCGTCTATGAGCCTGAGGGGCTGCTGAGTACGTTCCCGGCTGTAGTTACGGCAATGCTTGGAAACTTCACCGGCGAATATCTGCGGCTCAGCAAGCACAGCGGAAACAAGAAGTGCCTGTATATGCTCGCAGCAGCTGTGGTCATGACTGTCATCGGACTGGTATGGTCACATTGGCTTCCACTGAACAAGAAGCTGTGGAGCAGTTCCTTCACTCTTGTCGTGGGTGGTTATTCTGTAGCGATGCTTGCGCTTTTCTATTGGATAATCGACGTCAAGGGCTATCAGAAATGGGCTTTTCCGCTGAAGGTGGTGGGTATGAATTCCATCGCCATCTTCCTGCTGCCCAAGTTCGTTGACCTGAAATATACTGTCAATTTCTTCTGCGGCGGACTGTGCAATCTCGTGGGAGAGGGCTGGGACAAGGTGCTGTTCTGGTCAGCTTATCTGCTGCTGAATTATCTGATTCTGCACTTGATGTACAAAAAGGACATATTTATCAAGGTATGAAAAAAATTGTCATCGCTTGTGATTCATATAAAGGATGCCTGTCATCTTCTGAGGTTGCCCGGGCTGCTGCCGAGGGCGTAGCCGAGGTGTATCCCGACTGTGAAATCGTCCGTCTGGCTGTAGCTGACGGAGGGGAAGGCACTGTGGATGCGCTCGTGGACACATTAGAAGGTCATCTAGAATGGGCTGAAGTCTCTGACCCTCTGGGCCGGCCTGTCAAGGCAGTTTATGGGGTGGCAGGAGATCTTGCCATCATTGAATCCGCTGCTGCCTGCGGGCTTACGCTTCTGACCAAAGAAGAGCGCAATCCACTGATTACCACCACCAGAGGACTGGGCGAGCTGATATTGGCCGCCATCGACAAAGGCTGCAGGCGCTTCCTCATCGGGCTCGGCG
>CAMCIE010000277.1 GCA_945874815.1 uncultured Bacteroidales bacterium | reverse complement strand
AGACCACTTCCAAATAGTCCCTCGATGCTACATTTTCCTCGACGGTGACATAGCTCACGCATGAGAATTCGAGTACTGCATCTGGTGAAACTTTCATGCTGAATTTTCCGTCAACATCGGCAGTGGTGCCGTTGGTTGTTCCTTTGACTACAACTGATGCACCTGGTATGCCGTCACCGAATGCATCTTTGACAATTCCTTTAACATTGATTTGTTGCGCTGAAATGCACAACGGAAATAACAAACCGATCAGGAGTGCCAGCCTCCTGAATCCGGATGAATCTTTGTGCTTTTGCATATTGATTGGTTTTTAGTGTTTGTGCTGCAAAGTAAAACAGAGATTCATCCAATTCAAATATGTGGTAGGTAATTAGTAGTGCCTTACAAAGAATTAGAAATGTTAAATAATTGATAATTAATGGGTATTCGGGAAATTGCTAAAGTGAAAATAGTAGTTGTTCAGGCACGTTTTCCGATGTTCATAAGTGCCTTTTCGAACTCATCCCTGTCACCTTTGGCCGAATTTTTCATCTTTACACGGTAGTTGTAAATGGTGGAAACGGACCTTCTGAGGAAGTGTGCGATACGGACTGAATCGTTCACTCCAAGCCTGATCAGGGCAAGTGTCCTGAGCTCTGTAGTAAGACTTTTATCCTTGATGGAAATCTTCACCTGCTTGTCTTCCTGAAGCAATTCATTCAATTGAGGAATGAAATCCGGGAACAGTTCCAGGAAAGTCTCATCGAACTGAGCATAGAATCCTTCAAGCTCCTGTTCCATGAATTCTTTCGACTTAAGAGCATTCAGAAGCGGCTGCACTCCTTCTTCCTTGGCTATTTTCCTGATTGAAGACCTGTATCTGTCCAGACCATCAATATAATCCGAGCACATGTTCAGATAATGCCCGAGATATGAATCCTTGATCTGATTCGACTCCCGCAGAAGCAAATTCGAATTCCTTAACTGCTCATTCAGGACTTTGAGCTGTTCGTTGCTTTCCCTTGTAAGTTTCTCGGCCAGATCCACCTTCTTCTTTTCGTTCGTCACCACGATGATCAGGAATACCACGGCTATAAGCATGATTCCCATGATCATAAGGAAATATTTCATCTGCCTGTTGCTGTTGGTTATGAGCGAGTCATAAGCTCCGGCAATGATAGGCATGAGATTATAGACGTTTTCCTTGCAACTCTGTGCATTGGCCCTGACAGCATCATTCACTGACCTCATGATGTAGGCATAGGCTCTTTCTATATCTCCGTCCTCATAGAGCATCCCGGCCAGTTCAATCAGGGAAAGATATTCATATTTCGGAACCATGAGGTCGTATCTTGCACTTTTGGCAAGATAAATCTTTGCTTTGTCCCTGTCTCCAGTTCTCCTGTATGCAGAACCGATGCTGTAACAGAGGATTCCTTTGTCAATGAGGCTTATGTCTTCCTTTTTCTCCCACTCAAGAAGCAGGTCCAAAGCTTCCTTGTTCTTATTCTGCCCGACCAGAAGATTAGCTCCTACGAATGCAGTCGCAATGTCCGTGCTGTCGAGTTCTTCGACCATGCGGTGCATGTACATGTCACGCCTGACCTCCATTTCCTTTATCAGAAATGGATCGTTGCTTCTGTCGATGATGTTGGAATATACCGTATTGAGCAACGAATTCCTCCTTTTGTGCAATTCCTTGCCCATATTGACGGTGTCGATTTGAGAAACGGTTTCAAGGGCTTCCTGATACATTCCGGATGTGACATATCTGTCAGCCATGTCAAACTTTGCATCGAGAATCAGGTCCTTTCTTTCCATTTCCATCGCAAGGTCAAGCTTCTTGTGGGCGTAGAAAATGGCAGAATCCACGTCATACTGGAAATATTCGTTGAAAATGTCATTCAAGGTATAGTACAAGTCCTCCTGTCCGGCTGATGAATCAATGCCGGATTTCAGTTTTGCAATTCTCTGATTCTTGGCATCCTCAATCGACTGTTTCTGGCTGATTACAGTATCGAGTGCGCGGACAGCTTCAATGACTTCAGGATTCTGGCCGGAACAACCGGCCAGAATAACTGAAGCAGCCAAGTAAAATGTATATCTCTTCATGTGGCATCATTTACGCATGAATAGATGTGGACTCAGAATATCCGTATTACGTATGATGCATTGAAGTCTTCTCCGGGAGCGAGGGTGTTGACCCAGTCGCGGTCCTTGAATTCTCCGTTGTATCCGGCTCTGTCGCATCGGCCGAACCACGGCTCTATGCAGATGAAAGGAGCGTTTTTGCACGGAGGAGACCACAGACCAACAACAGGAGCATCGAAGCTGAGTTCCAGCCATTTGCTTGTGTCCGGTTTATGCAGGGTCACTCTTTTCAACTGGCTGTTCTGGAGCATCAGAGTGTCTATGACGTCGAAAGTGTCGGATGCAAGAGGGTAGAGGCCGTTCTGCGGTACTTCGAGAGGATGCAAGGTCTCTGCATCCACACAGCCTTTTTCAACAATCCTGATGCATTGCAGCCCTTCACAGCGGTCGAACGAGAAGAATCCGCGTTCCTTTTTGTCGGCGCAGTAGTCAGGATAATTGAATGCCGGATGGGCTCCAATCTGGAAATACATTTGTTTGTCTGAAGTGTTCCTTACCTTCCATATAACACGTATCTCATTGTTATTCAATTCGTAACCGATTTCAAACCTGAATGACCAAGGATATTTCTCCAAGGTCTGTGGATTTGAATCAAGACGATATGCAAGGTGGTCAGCTCCTTTGTCAATGAGCTCAAAGTCCATGTCGCGGGCAAATCCGTGTTGTCCCATGCGGTAGATTCTGCCGTCGATGCG
>CAMCIE010000276.1 GCA_945874815.1 uncultured Bacteroidales bacterium | reverse complement strand
GATGGACAGATACAAAGTGCAGATAGACATCCAGGATGCATATCTGAGCGGAGTCTGCATGATAAAGGATGTTGAAGGACTGCTGATCGGAGCCGTTGTAAACGAATTCGGGATGTCGGCAGTGACATTCCGATACAACAAAACAAAGGATAAAGTAAAAATCCTGAGTCTTGCCGCTGCGATGAAAAGACCCGGTGTGAAAGTTCTTCTCAAAAATGATTTGAGGAATATCATGCGGGACTATTGCCTTTCAGAGGTAGGATTCAAAACTGTTTATATTTATGAAAATCCGAAATATCGGATGAAATACAATTTTACACCTATTGACTATGAAACTGATTGACAGTCTCTATTCCATCATTTCGGATTCTGCCTACGAATCAGGACATGATTATTCAATCCGTCTGAACCCGGAACATTTCATATATAAGGCTCATTTCCCCGGCGAACCAATTACACCGGGAGTCTGCATCATGCAGATATCCAGGGAGTTGCTTGAAAAGTCAACTGGATTGTCGCTTGAAATGGACTATGTGAAGAACATCAAGTTCCTGAGAGTCATATCGCCCTCAGAAATCTTGACACTTGATTGTTCCCTGTCAAAGGTAAGCAGAGAGGACTCACATGTGAAAGCCCAGGCCGTCATGAGTGCGGATGGTGAAATTTGTGCAAAGTTGTCGATTTCTTGCAAAATACTTGATTATGAGCGAAACTGACATTCAGAAACAGAGCCTCCGCTCACGTGGCATCTGCGTGATAATACCGACATACAACAATGCCGGTACCATTGCCTCTGTTACGGAGAGAGCCCTGGCCCAATGCCTGGATGTGATAGTTGTGTGTGACGGTTGCACGGACGGAACTGTCGGAATCTTGGAAAACCTGCCTGGGGGGCCTGTGTTGGTCGAACTGAAGAAGAATTCCGGAAAAGGAACTGCATTGAAGGAAGGTTTCAAGAAGGCACTTGAAATGGGGTTTGCCTATGCCATCACCCTTGACGGTGACGGTCAGCATTTTCCTGAGGACATTCCCCTGATGCTTGAAGCCAACCGCAAACATCCCGGAGCTTTGATTGTAGGACAGCGGAAGCACCTCAAGGACATGCCCCGGAGCAAAGGCAGCAAATTTGCCAACTCATTCAGCAATTTCTGGTTTGCAGTACAGACAGGCCATTATCTTGCTGACACTCAGACGGGTTACAGGTTATATCCTTTGAAAAAACTGCATGGTCTGTCATTGCTGACCTCAAGATATGAGGCAGAACTTGAACTGATGGTACTTGCCTCGTGGCACGGAGTGAAATTGGTTAACCAGCCTGTAGAAGTCTATTATCCTCCCGTAGAGGAAAGGGTATCACATTTCAGACCGGGGAAAGATTTCGCAAGAATCACAATTCTCAACAGCATATTGTGTTTGCTTGCAATTGTTTACGGATATCCTCTTGCTTTGCTGAGGGCCCTGATGACATTCCTAAGGACAGTATATTCCTTCCTGTTTTTCCTTGTCAATTCCATGTTCATCATGACCCCGCTTGTGCATCTTTACCTCCTTTTCGGAAAAGTTACCGAGAAAAAGAAATACAATCTGCACAGGGTGCTGCATTTCATGTCTGAATTTGTGCTGAAAATCCATGGCATACCTGGTCTTACATATACAGAATCAAACAAATACGGTGAAGATTTTAGCAAACCGGCTGTACTTATATGCAATCATCAGTCACATCTTGACCTGATGCCGATGCTTGCTCTGACTCCTAAGATCATCGTCCTGACTGCTGACTGGGTATGGAAGAATCCGGTGTACCGGTACACTATCAGAAATGCTGAATTCCTGCCTGCAACGCATGGCATGGATGCCATAATGCCTCAGCTGAAGTCGCTGGTTGAGCGTGGATACAGTATCTGCGTATATCCCGAAGGAACCAGAAGTCAGGATCTGAGCATAGGACGTTTCCATCAGGGGGCATTCCATATTTCCCGGACTCTTGGGGTTGACATCATTCCGATGGTGATATACGGCACAGGCAGGGCATTGCCAAAGCACGGAAGATTGCTCAGAAAATGGCCAGTCCATCTGGAAATCAACAAGAGACTATCCCCTTCCGAACTTGCCACAATGGCTGGACAAACAACAAGGGAACAGGCCTCATGGATGAGGAAATGGTATAAGGAAAGATATACTGAATTAGCAGACAGATTTGAACAGAATGTGTGATGTAATAATCATAGGATCAGGTCTTGGAGGCCTCACATGCGGATATATCCTCCAGAAAAATGGTTACCATGTGACCATTTTGGAACAAGGTGCGCAGATTGGAGGTTGTTTGCAGTGTTTTAGCCGAGGTGGAGCAAAATTTGAAACCGGCATGCATTTCATAGGTTCCGCCTTGCCCGGTCAGACAATGGACAGACTGATGCGCTTCTTCGAAATGGATCAGGTGAAACTCAGCCAGCTGGATACCGGCGGATACAATACCATAGCCGTGGACGGAGGCATATTCCGATATGCGAACGGCAGGGAGGCTTTCATTGAACAGATGGCTTCATATTTCCCGTCCCAGAAAGATGCCCTGGTCCGCTATACGGACATCATAGATCGGATTGCAGCCGCATCGACAATTTCCTCTCTTACCTCTGAGGAAAGGGACATGGCTGCGAACAATGAATATCAGCTCAGGTCCATCAACGAAGTCCTTGACGAACTGTTCACTGACGACTTGATCAAGAAAGTGCTTGTCGGAGACCTTCCTCTGTATTCGGCGGAACTGGACAAGACCCCGTTTTCACAGCATGCCTATATCATGGATTTTTACAATGCAAGCGCATTCAGGGTC
>CAMCIE010000275.1 GCA_945874815.1 uncultured Bacteroidales bacterium | reverse complement strand
AAGCCCTTGCGGAAAAGCGCATGGAGCTGCACGAGTAAATTTTGAACAAATCCCTGAACAAAAGATTACGAAGAAAATATTATGAGAGCTTTATGGTCAATTCTCCTGCTCGTAGTATCCAATGTCTTCATGACATTCGCATGGTACGGGCACCTCAAGCTTCAGGAAATGAAGATATCCACAAGCTGGCCGCTGATTGCGGTGATATTGTTTTCATGGGCTATCGCATTTTTCGAATACTGCGCCCAAGTGCCTGCCAACAGGATAGGATTCGTGGATAACGGAGGACCGTTCAACCTTATGCAACTCAAGGTGATTCAGGAAGTTATCTCACTTACCGTCTTCACCTTGATTGTTACATTGGTATTTAAAGGCCAGTCCCTTCAGTGGAACCACATAGCGGCATTTTTCTGTCGGATTCTCGCTGTATTTTTCGTTTTCCTGAAATAGGCCAGCCCTTTCAGAACTTAAAACTGTCCTTGAGGGCTGTAGTCTTGTTGAACACAAAATGGTCAGGAGTGCTGTCCGGATCCTTGAAGAAATATCCAACTCTCTCGAACTGGACGGCGATGCCTGAATTATCCTCAAGCAGGGCAGGTTCAGCCCAGCCTTTGGCAACTATCAGGGAATCAGGATTCAGATAGCTCTTATAGTCCTGTCCTTCAGGTATGCTTCCCATCTCGGCCTCTGTGAAGAGTTTGTCGTAAAGGCGAAGCTCCACTTCCTTTGCATGCTCGGTTGAAACCCAGTGGATTGTGCCCTTGACGCTTCTCCACTCCCCTGCTCCAGGTTTGGTTGAAGGATCGTATGTACATTTGATTTCAACGATATTGCCTTCTGCATCCTTGACAACCTCCTCGCACTTGATGATATAGGTATATTTCAAACGTACCTCTCCGCCTGGTTTGAGACGGAAATATTTCTTAGGAGGTTCCTCCATGAAGTCGTTTCTTTCAATATAGACCTCGCCGGTGAAAGGCACTTTACGTGAAGGTCCCTCAGGGTCTGCCGGATTCAGCGGAGCATCGAACCATTCCACCTTTCCTTTTTCCCAGTTTGTGATGGTCAGCTTGACAGGGTCCTGAACCACCATATATCTGTTGGAACGCTCGTTAAGGTCCTGACGTACACACCATTCCATGAGCTGAAGGTCTATCAGCTGCTCTCTCTTGGCCACTCCGACTTTCTCTGCGAACATACGGATTGATTCAGGAGTGTAACCGCGACGGCGGATACCGCAGATGGTAGGCATGCGAGGGTCGTCCCAGCCGCTTACGAAATTATTCTTTACAAGTTCGAGAAGCTTACGCTTGCTCATCACCGTGTAGGTGAGATTCAGGCGGGCAAATTCATACTGATGTGAAGGGAAAATGCCAAGTTTCTCAATGAACCAGTCATACAGAGGACGGTGGACATCGAACTCAAGGGTACAAATTGAATGTGTGATGTGCTCGATCGAGTCACTCTGTCCATGGGCGAAGTCATACATCGGATAGATGCACCATTTGTTGCCTGTGCGATGATGATCGGTGTGGATGATACGGTAGAGAAGAGGGTCGCGGAAGAGCATGTTAGGATGAGCCATGTCTATCTTTGCACGGAGCACTTTCTCGCCGTCAGCATATTTGCCATCCCTCATTTCACGGAAAAGGCGGAGATTCTCCTCCACGCTGCGGTTACGCCATGGGCTCTCGGTACCAGGGACTTGCACAGTACCCCTGCCGGCACGAATCTGCTCCTGAGTCTGGTCGTCCACATAAGCCAATCCTTTCTGTATCAAGAGTTCAGCCCATTCATAAAGCTGGTCGAAATAGTCAGATGCATATCTTTCATTCTCCCAGTCGAAGCCAAGCCAGTGAATATCTTCCTTGATTGAATCAACATATTCGGTATCCTCTTTGACAGGGTTGGTATCATCGAACCTAAGGTTGGTCTTTCCGCCATATTTCTTGGCAAGGCCGAAGTTGATGCAAATACTTTTTGCGTGTCCGATATGAAGATAGCCGTTCGGTTCTGGTGGGAAACGGGTCATTATGCTGTCACATTTGCCGGAAGCGAGGTCCGACTCAATAATTTCCTCAAGGAAGTTCAGATTCCTTGTTTCGGTGGTTTCTTTATTGATTTCTTCCATATATAAGGTTCTTTTATCTTCTTGTCAAATAAGCCCGTCCTTTGGGCATCCAATTATTGGAAATAATCTCGCAAATATAAATATTATTCCTTACTTTTGCGTCTTAAATTTCGATTTTATACGTATAAATCTAATAAAGTCACAATTATGATTAAGTCAATGACAGGCTACGGCAAAGCCGAAACAACAATATCAAGCGGAAAAATCACAGTGGAAATCCGTTCCCTCAACGGAAAAACAGCCGACATCAGCATCAAGACATCCCTCCTTCCAAAGGATAAGGAGATAGCCGTCAGGCAAAAAATCGCTGCCGCGCTCAACAGAGGCAACATTGACTTTTTCATCACTTACGAACCGAATGCAGCGGAAAATGCAAAACAGATAAACATGGATTTGGCCATGGATTATTACAGACAGATTTCAGCCCTCGGTTCACAAATAGGAGCAACCAATCTGTGGAACCAGAACCCGAACGACCTTCTTGCCACCATCCTCAGGATGCCTGAAGTGATTGATTCGAAAAAACAGGATGTCATCACTGAGGAGAACTGGCCGGTTGTGGATGCCTGCATTGACCAGGCCCTCGGTAACATTAATGCCTTCAGGCAGAAAGAAGGTGCCGTTCTGCATGAAGACGTCAAATCGAAAGTTGACAGAATCATGTCATATTCTCTTGAAATAGAGCAATATGAGTCTGAAAGAAC
>CAMCIE010000274.1 GCA_945874815.1 uncultured Bacteroidales bacterium | reverse complement strand
CGAGTAAATCGTATTGCCTTGTTCAAAATCGTTCTGGGATTGATGTACCCTGGAGAGCCCTCTGGATGGGGCGAATCCCAAAACGACGACTTTTTGCCCCGTTATGGGATTGACCGGCCACAGAGTGCATTCTGAGAGGGGTAAATCCCAAAACGATTTGGAACAACGGAAACGCCGGTTTTGCGCATGGACAAAGGCAATCATCTGGCAAAAATTCAGTTGAATACCCTGTCTTTCCGACGGCACTACCTCTTACGGGACAATATGGACCAGCGGAGAGGTATCATATTTCACGGCCCAGGCGAGTCTGGGGCCGTGCTACAGGATAAACAAATGGCTGAGGGTGTTCGCAGGGCTGGGCTACGGCAGCGCGCTTACCCTTTGGGAAGACAGCAGCGGAGATTGGGCACGGGGAACGCCGCCGTGCTTGATATGATAACTGGGATTATCGCGCTAATGAAGCGACATATTCCTCACTTGCTACCTTATTCCACACTACAATGGCCTGACCATATTTGAATGTAATATCCATTGAAGAGAAACCGACTTGGGTCGATTCGCTCTGGGCTGTGCCTTTGCATATCTGCTCATTGAGCACCTGGGCATCACGTATGGTCTGCACTCCAAGATCAAAGCCCGAGTTCTGGTAGGTATGTCCTCCGTGGAACTTGAATATTGCCGGGTCTATTCCGGCCTCAGGAGAGTCGAGATATTCGACAAGGCGTGAAATCGAAGCCCTGTAGTTGTCAAATCCTTTGGCATCGAAGATCCATACACCTGTTCCGGAGCCGAAAGCATCTCCTGAGAAGGCACAATTGTGTCCTTTGAGGAAGAATACCATTGAACCAGGTGTATGACCTTCACATTGTACACATTCCACTGTTTCTCCACCGAGGTCTATGCAGTCGCGGTCCCTGAGCAGAATCCTGTCATGTGGGAAAAGTGTATCATTCTGGAAATCATTCTCAGGCAACATGAATGTGACATCCGGTTCGTTGACGAAGGCGTAGCTCATTCCTGTGTGGTCTCCATGGTTGTGGGTTACAGTAATGACCTTGTCCCTTTTGCCTGCACGTGAGTAGAAGATGGTTCTGAGGGCCTCATCTGCCCCTTCTGCCCATTTGACATTGTTGGACAAGTCTATAAGAATGGCTTTTTTCTTTCCTCTGACAATGTACATGTCAGAGCTTGAATAGAAACTGTATGATCCGTCTTCCTTGACTGAAAATCCATGAGGATGAGATGAGGTACAGTCTTCAATATGCCAAACATTCTTTTCAAGAAGTGAGACCGTAAATGGTCCCACTTCCTCTGTTTGTTCGAATGATGGCTCGCATGCACATGCAACTAAGGCAAGGGCGGCAGCAAACACAATTGTCTTGTTCATTCTTCAGGATTATTTGGCCCAAAGAAGCCAGGTTTTAAAATAATATACATTCACGGTTCCCTCTTCATTCATAGGCTTCGGAGTCGGTACCGGCTGGATTTCCCCGTTAAGGGCAGAGCGCAGGTCGGCAAGCATCGTTTCAGCCTGGGCGGGCTCCATTCCCTGTGGCCTGAACTCATGACCACCATAAATATGGCCATATTTTTTCAATTCAGGAACAACTGCTGCCAGGTTCTTCTCATATTCATCGAGGGAAAGGCAGTGGTCAGACCACATCCAAAGATAACCGTTCATTGCATCACCGCTGAAAACCATGTCGTCAGCTTCATCCAAGAAAAGAATGCTTCCGGGAGTATGACCACCGAGTTCCAGAGTTGTGATGACTTTGCCTCCGAGGTCCCAACTTCTGCCGGGACCGAAAAGGCGAAGTTCATAGTCTGGATATGTTTTGATTTCAGCAATGTTTCCTCTTACAGCCTCTTTATCATAGGCAAAGTCACCTGCATAGGATGCCACATAAGCCTCAAGGTCCGGAGAATTAAGAGGATCCATGGACTTCATAATGTCCAAATCTTTCTCTGGCATCCAGACTTGAGAGAACTGGTAGTTGCCACCGATATGGTCAGGATGGCCATGGGTGGTGACAACTATCAATGGAAGGTCGGTAAGTGATTCAACCAGACCGGAGAGATCTCCGACACCGATGCCGGTGTCGATGAGCATGGCATATCTGGAGCCTGTGACAAGGTAGCAAGTAGCGGCGGCGTGCTCGCTTATCATGTACACCTTGCCCTGCCCGTTCTCCGGAGTGATGTCCTGAACATTGAACCATCCGTCCTCATTCATCATACCATGCCTTGAGCATAGCGCTGATTCAGGGCCTTTGCAAGAAAAGAGGAGGATGGATGCAATGGCTGAAAACAATATTTTTTTCATGATTAGTAGCCAGGATTCTGTTAAAGTGTTTTAGATTTTTTCGCACTTTGATTTACAAACGTGATTTCATACAAAAATAGCATTTATTTCCAGATTCGCAACGGAGGTCCCGAAAATATTCAATAGACCAAGGATTTACGAACAGTGTCCGGACTCGACCACAAGGATGTGGACAAGGCTTTCTCCCAGTTCAAGAAGGACGGGGCCATAGTATCCCCTGTCCGCTGCAAGTGGCAGCCCGCCGAGTAAATCGTATTGCCTTGTTCAAAATCGTTCTGGGATTGATGTACCCTGGAGTGCCGTCTGGAGGGGCGAATCCCAAAACGACGATTTTTTGCCCCGTTATGGGATTGACCGGCCACAGAGTGCCTTCTGGAAGGGGTAAATCCCAAAACGATTTGGAACAACGGAAAGGCCGTTTTTACGCACGGACAAAGGCAATCATCCGGCGAGAAAGCACTGCTTTGAATCCGGGATTTCTTTTCTCCGCAGAATGTGTAACTTTGCACCACTATGTCATAC
>CAMCIE010000273.1 GCA_945874815.1 uncultured Bacteroidales bacterium | reverse complement strand
TGCGGCTGAAATGATGAAGCAGGCATGCAAGAAATACAAGAACGTATATTTCATCCAGACCAATGCGACTGATGCCATGCACGAGACATCTGTTGACGGCACCCACCCTGGAGACTATGGCTACACACTATGGGCACGTTCCATCGAAAAGCCGATCCTGAAGATTTTGCGTAAATACGGAATTAAATAAAGTCAGGCTCAGATTATCAGCACTGAGCGTCTGTAGTTGATGCTCAGATGCAATGTCCGGGCGATAAGATGGGCAAAATAGGCTGCCATGAGAATGTGGAGACGCTCCCCTGCCGTCCAATCGCCAAAAGCCAGACCCGAATAATAGACTGCGAAGAAACTCAATGTTGCCCACAGCATTGAGTTTCTCATTTTACTGGATGCCGTTGCTCCTATATATATGCCATCCCAAGTGAATGCCGCACAACCGGCAAGGGGCATGAGCAACAACCACGGAAGATAGGCCTTCGAAGACTCGACAACATCCATATCGGAGGTCATCACACGAAGCATCCACTCCCCTTCCCAATAATATAAGCCCATGAATATCACGGCAATGGCCATACTCCATACAAAGGTCCAGAGCACGGTACTGCGCAGCATGCGGCCATTGCCCTGCCCGATGTATTTTCCCGTGAGCGCCTCCCCGGCATAAGCAAAACCGTCGGTGAAATATGAGAATATCATCAGGAGTTTCATCATGATGGAGCTGGTGGCCAGAAGAAGGTCCCCGTAGCCGGCCGATATGGTGGTAAAACCGATGTAAATGGCTATGAAACAGAGAGATCTGACAAAAAGGTCGGCATTCATCACAAAGAATCTCCGGGTCTGGCCCCCCTCGAACACATGGCGGAGGTCATCCCTGGTGAAGTCCCTGAATATTTTGCGGGAATATTTCACAGCGACGATGGCACAGGCGACGGCCAGACCGGTGAACTGGGCGACGACAGTGCCGGTTGCGATGCCGCTGAACCCCATTCCGGACAGGCCCAGAGAAGGTATTCCCACCGAGAGCAGAATACTTGAGGCTATATTCATTCCATTGACTGTCAGGTCAATTATCATTGCGCTTACGCTATCCTGCATTCCGATGAACCACCCTTTGAAAGCCATCAGGCTCAGTGTTGCAGGGGCTGCCCAGATACGGATGAAGAAATATCTGGTGGCGAGTTCCCTGACTTCAGGAGTGGCATCCACGACCAGGAAAGCAGCCTTGACGAATATCCATTGGATGGCTATCAGGCACAGGGCACAGGCGAGGGCAATGCCCGTGGCTCTGGTGAGTATGCTGGCTGATTCTTTCAAGTCACCTTTCCCGAAGGCCTGTGCAGTGAGTCCTCCGGTTCCTACCCTGAGGAAACCGAAATTCCAGTAGAGCAGGTCGAAAAGCATGGTGCCTATGGCGATGCCACCTATCATGGTCGCAGCATGAGGCCCGAGGTTGCCGGCTATGGCGATGTCCACCATGCCGACAAGAGGAACGGTGATATTTGCCAATATGCTGGGAACCGCAAGCTTGAGTATGTCCTTGTTGATGCTCCGCATTATCTGTATTTTCCTTCGTCATCGAGCATTCCGAGGTAGGAAGAATACCTTTCGTAGCTTATAAGTCCTTCTTCCACAGCCGCTTTCACTGCACATCCGGGCTCGTGCGTATGGGTACACGGACTGAAACGGCACTCTTGCGAGACTTTGTGCATTTCGGGGAAATAGAGTGCAATCTCTTCTTTGGAGAGGTCAACCAGGCCGAAGCCGCGAAGGCCAGGGGTGTCGATGATGAAGCCTCCGGATGCGAGGGCATACATCTCGTAGAATGTGGTGGTGTGCTTTCCTTGAAGGTGGGCATCTGAAATCTCGCCGACTCTTGGGTCCAGATTCGGGTCAATTGCCTTGATCAGAGAGGATTTGCCAACTCCTGAGACTCCGGAAAAGAGGCTCAGGCGGCCTTTGCACGCATCCCGGAGCTGTGCGACGCCTTCACCTGTGAGGGCCGACACTTCCATAACATTGTAGCCGGCTCCTTCATATATATTATGGAAGGCTTCGAGCATTTCCGCATGTGTTTCGCGGTAAAGGTCAACTTTGTTCAGGACTATGGTTACCGGGATGTTATATACTTCGCACGTGACAAGAATCCTGTCCAGAAATGGAAGTTTTATTTCCGGAAAGTCGATGGTGGCGATGATGAAGGCCATGTCAAGGTTGGCCGCTATGATGTGGCTCTGCCTTGAGAGGTTGGTGGATTTGCGGATGAGGTAGTTGGTGCGGGGATGGACTGCCGTTATCACGGCCGGATTTTCGGGGGTTATGCTGTCCAGCATGTTCTGGCCGGGCAGTTCCGCCTCGAATGACACTTTGTCACCCACCGCCACCGGGTTGGTGGACGAACTCCCTTTCAGGCGGATTTTTCCCCTGAGCACCGCCGGGAAGAGGTCCCATTGCGGAAGGCATGAAAGCAGATAATGGCTTCCAGTATGTTTGACTACCGTCGCTTCTCCTTTTACAGTCATACGTATGTGTTTCGTGCCGCAAAGATACACTTTTGCAGCGGAAGAAAAAACAATGGAACATCATGTCATCCGGAGGAATAATCCCTACCGCCGGACAAGAAGGATGGAAAGTTCGTAGAGCAGGTACAGAGGGAGGAAAACGAGCATGAGGGTGAAAGGATCGCCGGTCGGAGTGATAGCTGCGGCAAGCACCAGGAGCACCACGACCGCATGACGACGATATTTCTTCAGGAACTCCCTGCTGATTATTCCCATTTTTGAAAGCACCAGGGCCAGCAACGGCATCTCAAACACCAGTCCCATGATGAAGGTCATCATAAGGAAACTT
>CAMCIE010000272.1 GCA_945874815.1 uncultured Bacteroidales bacterium | reverse complement strand
TGTGGATCAGCCCTGCAGCTCCTTCCCGTAAATCCGGCGACGGCGATGCTGGCGTCAATGCCAGAAAAGTGCTGGTATATCTGGGCCTGATCAATGCGATGGCTCTTTACGGTCCGAATGTCCACAAGGCCGGTGAAGCCGTAAACAAAAAGGTACGGGCACTCAAACCCGTACCTGTGAATTGAAATCGTTCCTACCTGGAGAATGTAAAAACCGGCTTCTTTTCAATCCACTCCCTGAGAGGTACGCCCTTCTTCCCTGCAAGTTCGCAGCATATTGCAAGCCAATTCTCATACAAATCCTCGCCCGCCAAAAGAACCGGATTGAACTCCTCTATCATCAGCCGCATTTCTTCGGACGGATGTCGAAGCAGTGCTTTTATGTCATCAGAGTAATCGACGATGACATTGAAAACTTGTGCGACAGGTTTCTGCAGGCGCTCTCCATCCACATGTGTAATCTTTCCGCCAGCAGAATACAAATCCCGGATATTCGGATTTATTACCTGATTGTATGAGCACAACCATAGAGTGGTATTGTTGTACTTTGTCATGCTTCTATCAGGATTAAGAGCTTCAGGGAAAAGAATCATACATTTGGCCTGCAATTCCCTCTTCTCCCTCAAATCAAGAGATTTCCACAATCTGATATTAAATGAATGTGCGCTTTCGAGATTTTCAGATGTTATCCACCAAGGCATCTCCTGACGATTATTCTTCTTCGCCCGTTCCCTATAATACCGCCTTGCAATGGAAATGGAATCCGGCGATGTCCTGAAATCGTCATACGTTGTTCCCATTTTTGAGAATATCGTATCCTTCTTCTCCAATTCCATATTGATCAGATATCTTGGAGAATGAGTGACGGCAATATCATAGAGAACATCCTGATAAGGACGGCATCTGAATTGAGGCACATCGCCACCAAGCTTGCCGAACAGCATATAGATATCATCCACATTCTCTATCCGGGTTGTCTCGACAATACTGCTGCCCGTCGACGTCCAATGATTCTCTTTGGTTGATTTGACCTCTATACCGTAATAATTGTCTGCAACGATGTCGGGAAACCTTTGTCCTGAAATCAATTTCACTTCATCCGCATCAAATGGAGAGTCGGAACAGGCCAACTTGATCTTTTCAACCGCACAAGTCTCAAGAGTTGACGCTGTCAGTGCTTTATACTTGCAAGGATTCTCACGAGCATCGCTGTTCAGGATCATCTCCGTATTACTCATCAATGAAGCAAACGCCTCGTGAGCAAGAGCAATATCCCTTTTCCGTATTGCAATAATATTGTTTTCTTCTTTCATGCTAAAAATACAATGGCCAAACTTCCTGAATTCTTCTTCCAAGGTTGTATGCCAGCATTGGGGGAACGGCATTTCCAATTACTTTATATGCGCCCGAAGGGCTGACCGCATAACGGTTGGTATTGGCTTTATAAAACACAAATGGATAGTCAGGCGGAAAGGTTTGTATAAGCGCACATTCGCGGGGAGTCAACCGTCTTTCCTCCATGCCAACCGACAACTCATCAAGGATTTTTCCTCCGTGCGCCCTTGACAACCTTCTGAACTCAATGTTGCCATGATGTTCCGACCTGATGGTCGGTGCCAATCCGTCAATGCTGATTTCTGTCTGGCCCTGACTCCCATTGCTCAAGTACTTTGCGCAGGAATAAGTCATCTGAGCCAGATCTTTCGAATTGGCAGGCTCCGGAAGCCCTCCGAGCACATCCCGGCAACTGACTGGAGAAGGAAGGTTCCCGTCATTGACATTGAAATTGTGAGTCGGCTGTGGATAAGGATTGTACTCTGGGCTGATATGCTTCTGTTCCAAAGCCTTAAGGGCCTCAGGGCAAAGAGCGGAGCGCCTGATCCCGATAAAAATGACTCGCTCCCTCTTTTCCGGAACTCCATAGTTCGCCGCATGCAAGACCTGCGGATCCAGCACTATATAGTCATTCCCATTCGCAGTGGAGAAGTCATGCTGGATTATATGCTTGACATCTCCAAGGCTTACAAGTCCTTTGACATTTTCAGCAATGAACATCTTTGGCCGGACAATGTCTATGACCTGCTTCATCCACATATACAGCTTACCCCTCGTCTCCTCCGACGGGAGATCATCCATCCTTCTTTCTCCATTGTGCAAGATGGAGGAGTCAAAGCCTTTCCTTTTTCCTGCGACACTGAAATCCTGACAAGGGAAGCCGCCGGTGACAATATCAATGTTCGACGGAAAAATGCCGGACGCCCCCTCATTGTGCATCTTGACAAGATCAACTATGCTGGTCAAATGATATATCTCCGGATTCACATCATATCTCGACATGTACCTCAACCAGGTCTGCCGCGCCTCTTCCAGAATATCGCAGGCGAATACCGTTCTGAATACATTGCGGTCAAGCAGAACCCAATTGTCATTAATCTTCCGCCTGATCCAGTCCGGGTTGGTCACGGAGCGCCTATGGCAGATGAAACCTCCCTCCAGCCCGATATCCATACCGCCGCAACCGGAGAACAGAGACAACACCCTCAATGTTCCCTCCTCCTGCCGCTCGTTCTCACCATTATTGAAAAACAATTCATATTGCGGATCTTCAATCAAATCTGAATGTTCCGCAACATGGATCGACCTGTATCCTTTCACTTTATTCGCCATTATTCAGCTCTTTGCATTACCTCCCCCACAATCCATCAGGGATTGTATGCAAAGATATGCAAATAATTCGATAAGCCATACAATGCACCGCCTTGCTGAATAATCCGCGTGCGGATCAGCCCTGCAACTCCTTCCCGTAAATCCGGCGACGGCGATGCTGGCGTGGGCTGAAGCCGCTCCAG
>CAMCIE010000271.1 GCA_945874815.1 uncultured Bacteroidales bacterium | reverse complement strand
TCAGGCTGTACCAATCTTGAGACCATCGAGGCAGGAGGATGTACCAAGCTTTCCAAGATTATCATCACAGACTGCACGGGTCTTAAAAATATAATAGCTTATGCATCAGGCTTGTCCGCTATTGATGTAAGCCAGGCAACTGAACTTGAAAGCCTTACTGTCTATTCTACCAAGATAGAGACCCTGGATCTGACCAACAATGCGAAACTCAGGAGTCTGACTGCCGGATGTGAAACCCTCTATGAGGTCAAGCTGCCTTCAACGAGCAGGCTCGCATCGCTCTCATTGTCAGGATCCACAGGCCTTGTTTCCGTTGACCTTTCCGGATGTACGGCACTGAGATCCCTTTCTCTCTCGTCCACAAGCGTGCGCAGTCTGGACTTGAGCAAATGCGAGGTGCTGGAGAGCGTGGACATTGATTTCACCAAGAAAATCAACACCCTGGATGTCAGCAAGAATTATCATTTGCGCAAGGTGAATGCATATCTCAGCAATCTTACCAAACTCATTACCTTCAAAGGCCAGTGGGATATCATCAAGCCGAACTGTCTTGGCGTTTCCGACTATATGGTCAAAGGTTATGAGGTGGATATAGATTATCCTTCAGACTGTGCTTCGTTCATAACTGACGAGTCTCTCCGCAATTATATTCTCAACAAATATGATACGGACGGTGACGGCAAGATTTCAGGAGAAGAGGCAGAGAAAGTCACTACTGTAAAATACGCAGGCAAAGGATTGAAGTCATTCGACAACTTCCTTTTCTTCCGCAATATAGCAGTCCTTGATCTTTCTGACAATGCTCTGACTTCCATTGACTTGGGATCATTTGTCCATTCACTCAAGGAACTGAATCTTTCCGGCAATAAAATCAAGGAATTGAATGTCGAGGGTGCCGTCAATATTGAAACCATCAATATTTCCGGCAACGCCATGGAGACTCTGAATGGAATGATGGGTACTTCGATGAACAAGCTGACAAGTGTTGATGCTTCAAACAACCGTCTCAAGACATTCAGATGCTCATACAATACTTCACTGACCAACGTGAATCTGTCGAACAATGAGCTGACCGTGTGTGATCTGGACGGATGCAGCAATCTTTCGGAGCTCAATGTCAGCCATAACCAGCTCACCAACGAGACCAATTCTCTCGTAAGACCTTATACCTGGACTTCGCTGAATGTCATTGACTTGAGCTACAACAATTTTGAAAGAATCAGCAGCGACAGGACTTGGACCGATGCCTGGGAAAACCTCATTTACATCAATTGCAAGGCTTGTCCGGTGCTTAGGGAGCTTGATTTGTCTCCGAATGCAAAACTCCGTGAGTTGTATGTAAAGGAATGTCCTAAGCTGTCCAAGGTGACAATCAATGCAGGAGCAAATCCATACATTGAAAAGGATGACAATACGACAATTGAAAGAAAATAAAGCGATGAAAAAGATATTATTTACCCTTTCTGTCTGCGGCTTGTGCCTGTTTTCATGCACAAAACCTGATGACGGCGGCAGTAAGCAGGAACCGGGGCCTGATCCGGTGGTGGATGAATTTGTCCCTGAACTTCCTGCGGACAATTCCGCCGAAGGTGTCAGGCATCTTGTGATGCTGACAGATTTCACCGGAAGCGGATGTCCGGGATGTCCTTTCCTGCTTCAGGCCTTTGATAAACTATTTGAAGACAAGACTTTGTATTCAAATGTGGTCTTGACAGCCGCTCATCAGTACAATGCTGATGACCCTGCCTACTATGCAGACACAAAGCTTGCTTCAAGCTTCGGCATCAAGCAATTCCCGACTTTGGTCATCAACTTGTCTGATGTTTACGATACTCAGGTAACTGTCCAGTCCAATCTGAAAAAGTGGATTGGGGATGCTATCGCCCGGGAAACCAAGGCGGGAATATGTGCTTCAGTTGCAGTGAAAGATGACATAGTGTATGTCAATACACAGATTAAAGCATTGGAGGACAATACTTTCCGAGTTGGAGCCTGGCTTGTTGAGGATGGCATCTATGCCGTACAGGAAGGTACTGCAAATGAAAAGTACTATACTCATGATGCTTGTCTGAGAGTTGCCGAAAGCAAGGTTGTCAACAGTTATCAGGGACTTCGTGTGGGCGATCTGAAAAATGGACAGACTGCAGACAAACTTTTTAAGATCAATCTCGACAAAGCATGGAAACGTGAGAATTGCAGAGTGGTGGTCTTTGTTTCCGTCAAGACTGCTTCAGGTGATTATGCGGTAACCAATGTAGTAGCTACCAAGAGCCTTAATGATAAGGTATCTTATAAATAGACTGACGTGAAAGCTTTTTTCAAAACATTTTTATTTATCGTCTCATCTTTTGTTCTTGCCGTTTCATGCGGTAAGAACAAGGATGGGATTTCCATTATCGGATCATGGGAACTTTGTGACTATCAGACAAAGTCGGTGACCATCGGACAGCAGCCTGTGTCCGTCTTTGTGAACTTCGCTTCCGACGGCACTTTTGAACTTCGTCAGAAAACCGGGTCGGAACAGAGGTTTACAGAATATACTGGTACATGGAATCTGGCCGGTGACATGCTCAGCGGCAAATACGAGGATGGCTCATCATGGGCTTCCACTTACACCGTAGCCCTTTCAGGTGACAAGCTGACTTTGACCTCATCTACCACACCGGCGGAAGTCATGACTTTTCAAAAAGCCGGGAACTGACGAAAACCTTGCACTCGCGGCGATTTTTGTTAAATTTGCCCGTTGAAATGAAAAGGTATGCATCTTGGAGTATCAATACAATGGGTTAAACTTGCAAAACTTGATTATTATTATCAGCTGAAAAGAACTTTCAGATACATTGAATGCCCA
>CAMCIE010000270.1 GCA_945874815.1 uncultured Bacteroidales bacterium | reverse complement strand
CGAAGGTATAAACCAGCAGATTTACAGTCTGCCCCATTTGGCCACTCTGGTATTCTCCCGTTTTCTCGTTTCTTTTTGGTGATTTCGGCGTTGAGCTTCGTATCGTCGGTCAGTCATTACCATCAGGTAACTCCCTCCTTCCTCACTCGCTCGCCTTGAAATCCCTCAAAAATAAACTTCGAAAAGAACTTTGAGCCGATGGAGGGAGTCGAACCCACGACCCCGAGATTACAAATCACGTGCTCTAGCCAACTGAGCTACATCGGCATTGTTTTTTCCCTTTTCTTTGTGACCCTGTTTCCGAATTGGGATTGCAAAGATAGGCATTATTTCTTATTCTCCAAAACTTTTTGAAGAAATTTTGCGTTTTCCTCTGAAATTTTCTCCCTTATTCCCTTCCGGTCCAGACTCAAATCAGCCCTCTGGTCGGACTGAGGAGCTTGCTGAATATACATATCCGGAATACCTAAAGCCCTGACAGGCAAAGGATTATCCAATGAGGACATATATTCTGAAACCTCGCCGTACAGGCCTCCTTTCACACATCCGTCCTCAACGGTGATCACCAGATTAAAATTTTCCGAAATTTCCCTGAGGATGGCAGTATCGACAGGTTTTATATACCTTATATTATATACGGCCGGTCTCCAGCCCTCACTCTCGAAGATATCATCCGAAGCCTCGGCTGCCCGGTTGGCAAAAGGACCGGCACACACAACGGCTATCCGCTCTCCCCTTCTGAGACACTCCCCCACTCCGGGAGTCATCATCTCAAACTCCGCATCCTTCCACCGTACACCCTCGGCATACCCGCGCGGATACCTTATAATATAAGGACCTCCCGGATAATTCATTGCCGAGAACATCATATTCTTCAATTCAAGTTCATCTTTCGGAGCACAGATCACAGCATTCGGGATACTGCGATAGGCCGCCATGTCATAACAGCCATGATGGGTGGCACCATCCTCACCGACAAGACCGGCACGGTCAAAACACAATACAACTCCCAGATTCTGCAGAGCCACATCATGTATGATCTGGTCATAAGCCCTCTGTGAAAATGACGAATAAATATTGCAGAAAGGCTTCATTCCGCCTGCTGCAAGGCCGGCAGAAAAAGTCACGGCATGTTCTTCCTCAATTCCGACATCATAGAATCTGTCAGGCATAAGCTCCGCAAATTTGTTCATCCCACAACCTGAAGCCATGGCAGGAGTGATTCCGACCACCTTCGGGTTCAACTTTGCCAGATCGACAAGGACCTGGCCGAACACATCCTGATACCTGTCTGTGCTATGTTCCTTTTTCACCCTCTTTCCCGTTTCCGGGTCGAACTTTCCAGGCGCATGCCAGAGAGTCTGGTCAGCTTCGGCAGGAGCATAACCTTTGCCTTTCTTCGTGATGGTATGAAGCAGAATAGGCCCGTTCAGGCTTTTCAGCCGCCTGAGGGTGTCCACGACCTGGGCTATGTCATTCCCGTCGATCGGACCGAAATACCTGAATCCCATAGCCTCGAAGAAATCTCCGCCGCTGCTGCGGACAATCGAGGATTTGGCATTGACGGTCATCCTCTGGAGGTTCTGCCTCAGGACGCTGTCACCCAGACGATTCCAAATTTTCTCTTTCGCTTTGTTGTATTTGCGACTTGTGGTCACACGGAGCAGATAATTGTGGATTGCCCCGATGTTACGGTCGATGGATATATTGTTGTCGTTGAGTATGACAAGAATGTCAGATTTTGCAGCACCGGCGTTGTTCAGTCCTTCGAGGGCAAGTCCTCCCGTGAGGGATCCGTCCCCGATGAGGGCGACTACCTTCTGGGCAAGATGGAGCTGTTTGGACGCCTCGGCGAAACCCAAGGCAGCGGAAATGGATGTTGACGAATGGCCGGCTCCGAACACATCATATAGACTTTCAGAACGTTTCGGGAAACCGCTGATACCATCCTTCTTGCGGTTGCCTTTGAAGGCTTCACGACGTCCGGTAATGATTTTATGGGCATAGGCCTGATGTCCTACATCGAAGACAAGTTTGTCGTCGGGAGTATCATAGACATAGTGCATACCTATGATAAGCTCGACAGCACCAAGGCTCGACCCCAGATGGCCCGGGTTCACGGAACAACATTCCACCATATAATGACGAATCTCACTACAGAGTTGCCTGAGCTGTCCGATAGTCAGATTCCTTATATCCGCCGGAGTGTTTACCTTGTCAAGTAGTTCGTATGCCATGTCAGAAAATCCTATGCTTATTAACAAATAGAACATGCGAAGATACGATTAAATTCCGACAATCTGAAATCTCTTTTGTCTATTATTCTAAAAACCACTATATTCGCGAGTCTGTTCTCATTGGAGCAATTCCCGTGGAATGACTGAAACGACAATGAACAAAAAACTATAACAAAATGACAGAAAAAGTACAAAAACTGATGAACGACAACCCGATAGCCAGGTGGGGCGTTCTGATTCTCGTGGCATCGATGATGTTCTTTGCCTACATGTTCGTGGACGTGATGTCCCCGCTTATGTCACTTGTAGAAGGCAATCTGGGCTGGACCAGCAGCACTTTCGGCACCTATGCCGCTTCTGAGTACATCCTCAACGTGTGCGGTTTCCTTCTGATTGCGGGCGTCATTCTTGACAAACTCGGTGTCCGCTTCTCCGGAATCCTCTCGGCAGGACTGATGGTCGCCGGAGCGGCTATCAAATTCATAGGAATCAGCGAGTGGTTCCAGGCTACAGCCTTTGCGCAGTGGCTCGGAAGCTGGTGGGTTGAAATGCCTGCAAGTGCCAAGATGGCTTCGCTGGGATTCATGATTTTCGGCTGCGGCTGTGAAATGGAAG
>CAMCIE010000269.1 GCA_945874815.1 uncultured Bacteroidales bacterium | reverse complement strand
CGTTGGTCCAGTCGTGTTTGCCCTCGCCCCAACCGTCGAGGATCATAAGAAGAACTTTTCTGTCCATAATCTATAATGTTGAATTATTATCCATAATTATTCGCGCGCAAAGATACAAAAAACGTTCTAATCCCGACGGGGAAATTAGTGTTTAAAAATGTATATTTGCAGGGATTTTGAATTTTTACAAATTTAACTGATATGAAACGGTTGTTGATTGTCCTCTGTGCCGCTCTTGCGATGGTTTCATGTGCAAGTGAGGGCCTTGTCAGGGTGCCGGCTCCGAAACGTCCTGCCTCTGGACATGGATGTCTATGACCTTGCAGAGTGGAGCTGCATAGGAGCCCTTTCCCAGCTCTCCCTCCAGAGTGGCTGCGCCCCGGTCGAATTCCCGGACTTCACCCGTGGCGAATGGAACAAGGTCAAGGGCTTCCGCCACTCGTTTGCTCAGTAATTCGTTATTTTTGTTCCCGGTGTTCAAAAGTTTTCCTGTATGTAATATGGGGCTTGTTATTTCGTTGTTTACTGCTTAATTTTCGGAAGATTTTGCGATAATTGGACATTACATAACACTTAAACTATATTTTTATGAAGAAATTTTTTGCTTTGTTGCTCCTTTCCTGCACAGTGCTTTGCGCCAATGCACAGGAGCTTACCAATTTCGCCTTCGGCCGCAAGCCTATCGTTTCACCTGAGGTGAAGAATGACAGTGTCACATTCCGTCTGAAAGCAGACTATGCAACTATCGTTAGCATGTATGGCTCATGGATGCCCGGCTATTTCGACAAGATTGACCTCAAGAGGGGAGAGAACAATATCTGGTCTGTGACCATTCCTGCTCCTGCTCCGGAAATTTACACTTATAATTTCATTGTGGACGGAGTTGCTGTCAGCGATCCTAACAATGTGTTGATGCAGCGTGACGGTACCCGTTACCTGAGCATGCTCCTTATCGATGGTGAGCGTTCAGAGAACTATAAGGAAGCCAACAAGAGGGGTACAGTGTCTCATGTATGGTATGACAGCGAGATTCTTGGAATCAACAGGAGAATGACCGTTTATACTCCTTATGGATATGAGACCAATAAAAAGGCAACTTATCCTGTTCTTTATTTGCTTCACGGCGGTGGAGGAGATGAGGAAGCATGGACTTCAATGGGACGTGCTGCCCAGATTCTCGACAACCTTATCGAGAAGGGTCTTGCAAAACCTATGATCGTTGTAATGCCTAACGGCAACCCTGGACAGCAGGCAGCATGCACCCTCAGCCTTCCGGTCAAGGAGATTGACAGAAACGATCCTGCAAACGCAAATTCTTATGTGACAAGCCTTGTAAAGGAAATCATTCCATTCGTTGAGAAAAACTACCGCGCAATCCCTAAGAAGAGCGCACGTGCAATCGCAGGATTGTCAATGGGTGGCGGACATACAATCGCAGCTACCAACCTCTTTCCTGGCACATTCGACTATATCTGCCCTATGAGCTGCGGAATGCGTGATGCTGACGGTATCGATGCATCGCTCCAAGCTGTGAAGAAAGCAGGATACAAGCTTTATTGGATTGGCTGCGGTACAGCTGATTTTGCATGGCCTGGTACTCAGACAATGGTTGAGCTTCTCAATAGAAACGGCCTTGAGCACACTTTGTTCTCAAGTGACGGCGGCCATGTCTGGTATAACTGGAGATATTATCTCAACACATTTGCACAGCTGCTGTTCAAATAGAAATTTGAATAACTGATATAGTTCCGGAATTTTGGCACTTCGCCAAAATTCCGGAACTTGTTGTTTTTACCAAAATATAATCTCCATATATTGGGAAAATGAGTAATTTTGTAAAATGTATCCCGGTTTCTGTACCGGATTATTCATGAAAGGATATTATGGCAAGAAAAAGTAGCGGCAGAGGCCGTTCGCGCTCAGGCAAGGGCCGTGGGCACGGAAAGAAAGAAAAGAAAGTTTTCCCTCAAGTTGCAGGAAGGGTCCAGATGACCCGCGAAGGATATATTTTTGTAATCCCGGAGGATCCGGAGGCTGATGATGTATTCGTAAAAGCTTCCAAGACACGCGGAGCACTGAACGGGGATACCGTCCTTGTGGCTGTAACAAGGGAGAAAACCGATACTCAAAGGCGTGAGGGTGAGGTGATAGAGATACTCCAGCGCTCACCGAAACCGTTTGTCGGAGTCCTTCATATTGTCGGAGATCAGGCATGGGTCATCATGCAGAGCAGATTCATGCCTTATGACATTACGGTTCCGTTTGCTGAGCCTGATGCGGTCCGTTTCCGCCGTCATGGAAAGGCATCCAAGGGACAGTCTCTTGCACCAGAGGTTGATATGACCGGATGGTTGAAGCCTGACGGGTCTGATGATTTGATAATCAATGGTGTATATGAATATGATGAAGAGAAGGGACAGCGTCTGGAATTGAGGGCAAAACCCGGAATGAAAGTCGCTGCCGTCGTGGACCATTGGAATCGAAATGAACCGAATCCGGTAGGGCACATCGTCGATGTGCTTGGAGATCCGGGTGAGAATGATACTGAGATGCATGCCATTCTTGCCGAGTATGCCCTTCCATACAGGTTTGAGCAGGAAGTCTCACAGGCGGCTGACCATATTTCTGACGAGATAACTGACCAGGACATTGCAGAGCGCAGGGATTTCAGGAATACGTTGACATTTACCATAGACCCTGCTGATGCCAAAGACTTTGACGATGCAATTTCTTTCAAGACGCTTGAAAACGGCAATTTTGAGGTGGGCGTTCACATCGCAGATGTAACTCATTATGTTACACCAGGTTCTGTCGTGGATAACGAGGCTAGGGCCCGAGGTACATCCGTTTATCTTGTGGACAGGA
>CAMCIE010000268.1 GCA_945874815.1 uncultured Bacteroidales bacterium | reverse complement strand
CAGACTTGGCGCCTTGCTCATCATTGAAAAGTTTACCGGCTGGGATGTGGTAATATGCAACCTTCTGGCAATGTGCGTATCCGGAGTATTGAATTTTGCCATCAACAACTTATTGATTTTCAAGAAGAAAAAGAGAGTCTGATGTTCCTGCCTTTCAAACATGTTGTCATCGTCATCATTATTCTCGGAATTATTCTGGTGATTATATCTGAAAACAGGAATCCCGTGAAGACAATCGCATGGTGTCTTGTCCTGACATTCATGCCTATCCTGGGGATCATCCTATACATTCTGTTCGGAATGGACAACCGTCACAGAAGGCTGATCAAGGATGATGAACTTAACTGTCTGAAGAATCTTACAGCTGAAGTCCAGCAAAAAGAAATCGTCACTGTCCTGCCACATGGTCACGAAAGCCTGTCAAAGATGCTTGTCAAGGCCAACAAGGCCTTTCCTCTATCCGGAAACAATGTCCAGATCATTACAGACTTCAATTCCATGTCCGACCAGCTTCTGAAGGATATCGCAGCTGCGAAACATCACATAAACATGCTGTTCTTCAAGTTTGAGGATGATGCAGTCGGGAGAAAAATAGCAGATGCATTGAAAGAAAAGGCAAAGGAGGGCGTACAAGTGCGGCTGATCTATGACGATGCAGGCAACATGATGGTTCCGAGACGTTTCTATAAAAAACTGAAAGACAATGCCATACAAGTCAGACCCTTCATAAGGATATTCCTTCCTTTGCTTTCACGGGACTACAATTGCCGCAATCACCGCAAGGTGGTGGTCATTGACGGCAGAATCGGTTATATGGGCGGTATGAATATCGCCCAAAGATATGCCGAAGGGCTGAAATGGGGAATATGGCGTGACACCCACCTCCGGATTACAGGACCGGCCGTTTCCGAGCTTCAGACCTCCTTCCTGACGGATTGGAGGTTTACCAAAGGGGATGTTCCCGACTTCGAATCCATGTACCCATACAATCCGCCGTGCGGGAATACCGTGATGCAAGTGGTCACCGGAGGTGCCATGGACAGATGGAATATAATGATGCAGGCTTACATGACCGCCATTGCAGGCAGCCGAAGATATGCATATATCCAGTCCCCTTATTTCATTCCCCCGGAGCCGCTGATGAGAGTGCTTCAGAATGCCGCCCTTTCAGGTGTGGATGTGAGGGTTATGATTCCGTACCGAGGAGACAAGGGGATTCTTCCCCCATGGGCATCCCGTTCGAACATCACCGATGCGCTTGCTGCCGGTATCAAGGTGTACCTTTACAAAAAAGGATATCTGCATGCCAAGACCCTGGTCATCGATGACAGTTTCGTGACTATCGGTTCGACCAATATCGACTTCCGCGGCTTTGAGCAGGACTTCGAAATCAATGCCTTCATGTATGACGACGTTATGGCAAGGCAGCAGCATGAAATCTTCCTTCAAGACCAGCAGGACTGCGAACAGGTGATTCCTGAACAATGGGCGGAGCGTCCCCGGATGGACAGAGTCAAAGAATCTCTTGCCCGCATCTTTTCCCAGGTCCTGTAGCACTGATGAACATAAGCCTACTCATATACCATCCTTGAATACGGCCAGCCAGCTTAACGCGATTCCGACAGGACATAAATTATCCCGCCACGGCCCCGGAGGGGTGGCGGGATTGTAGTCTCAAAATTTTATAAATAGTAAATATTTAGCCGATTTCTGCGCCGTTGCAGAGGGTTTCGGCAGGGGTCACGAAACGCATCTTGCCATCATTCTGGCGGGCCATCAGAATCATTCCTTTGGATTCGATGCCGCGGATCTTGCGCGGAGCAAGGTTGGCGAGGATGCAAATCTGCTTGCCGACCATTTCTTCAGGAGAGTACTGCTCGGCGATGCCTGAGACGATCACCCTCTTGTCGATGCCGGTGTCGATTGTGAGTTTCAGAAGCTTGTCTGTCTTTGGAACGCGCTCTGCTTCAAGCACGGTGGCTGTGCGGATATCCATCTTTTCGAAGTCTTCGAAGGTGCATTCGGCTTTCTGTGGTGTAACCTGTTTTGCAGCTTCTGCCTTGGCTGCGGCCTCACGTTCTTCGCGGATTTTATTCAGGCGCTCAAGCTGGGCGTCAATGACTTCGTCTTCGATCTTGGCAAATAGGAGTTCAGGCTGGTTGAGCTGGTGGCCTTCTGGGAGAAGGGTGGTTTCGCCGAGGCGGGACCATGAGAGGACAGATCCCTCCGCTTCGGTCGGGATGACAGAAGAGGCGCAGGTCGGGAGGACAGACGTGGTATGAAGGGCACATCCTTCTTCCGGGGTGTAGGTGTTGACGGTCTGCTGCTCACCAAGGCGGTGGTCAAATCCTGCATTCAGGGACACTCCGAGCATGGTGCGCAGACGCTCGGCTGCAAACGGAGTGAAAGGCTCGAACGCGATTGCAAGGTCAGCGCAAATCTGCAGACTGACGTTCAGAATTGTTGCACAACGGCCCATATCGGTCTTCGCAACCTTCCAAGGCTCGGTGTCGGAGATATATTTGTTGCCCACACGAGCAATCGACATCGCATCCTTGAGAGCCTCACGGAAATGATATGTATCAAGATTCTTCTCAAGCGAAGCCTTGAGCTGAGGAATCTGAGCAAGAGCCTCCTTGTCCACATCGAGAAGCTCCCCGCATGCAGGCACCTTACCCTCAAAATACTTGTGAGTCAGGACAACTGCACGGTTGACAAAGTTTCCGAAAATCGCAACGAGCTCGCTGTTGTTGCGTGCCTGGAAATCCTTCCAAGAAAAGTCATTATCCTTGGTTTCAGGAGCATTGGCAGTGAGGACATATCTCATCACATCCTCTTTTCCCGGGAACTGCTCAAGATATTCATG
>CAMCIE010000267.1 GCA_945874815.1 uncultured Bacteroidales bacterium | reverse complement strand
TTCATTTATATCAAGAGGCTGGTCATCACTCCTCATTTCGACTGCTCATTCTTCAAAGGAGTGTCCCTGTATTCAGCCGGACTTTCTGCTGTATTTGACCTCAAGACACTTTGTTACATCGAATGGCCTTGCTCTATCGGTGTCACAGCTTCATTCAACGGCAGTCTCAACGGCAGATTCAAAGAACTTAAGACAAGCATCGATAACAATATGGGCAGATTCCACATCGGCCCGGTATTCAATGTTTCATTTTAGAAAATCACAATATGTCAATAATCAAGGAAGCATCGGCCCCATGCAGCAAATGCGGGGAGAAGCAGATAATCAAGATTTACAGAAGCATCAATACGGCGGAGAATCCGGAGCTCAAGGAAAAGGTCAGGAACGGGTCTCTCTTTCTTTGGGAATGTCCTCATTGCGGCCAGGTGAATCTGGCAAAATATGAGACTCTTTACCACGATCCTCAGACCAAACTGATGGTCTGGCTGCTTCCGGAAGGGGATATTTCAGAGACTCAGATGAAGGCTATCACCATGCATACCAAAGCAATGGGTGGTTATACCCTGCGCCGTGTCACTGACATGGGTTCACTCATGGAGAAGGTACTCATACATGATGCCGGACTGGATGATGTAGTGCTGGAGATGTGTAAATATGTCACCAAGATGGAGATGATAGGAAAGATTACCGGCCGCGAGGACCAGGAAGAACTGATGAAGGCCAGATTCAATTTCTATCATTGTGAAGGAGAAGGCGATGAAAGACTCATCACCCTTATGTTCCCTCAGAAAGGCACCATGGCCGGAGTCAACATAGGATGGAATGTGTATCAGGACTGCGAAGGCATTCTCTCGCGCAACCCTCACATCAATCCTGGAGACGGCTTCGTCACCGTTGACAGCAACTGGCTCGCCTCCAGGCTTGCATGAAAAAAGGGTTCGTCCATCACTGGAGGAACCCTTCACCCCTATCATATTAACCGTTTATCTCTTACTATCAGGGGCTATTTTAGTTTTCCTTTGAGTACTATGTCTCCCCATGTGAAGATGATGGTCTTTTCATCTTTGCGCTCGACCTTGACAATCTCACCTGGTCCGATATACTGGAGGGTGCCAGAGGCGTCAACGGCAAACGATCCGCCAGCTATTCCCCACGCTGGGAATGACCAACCGTTACAAAGTACATTTGTTAGGTTGTTGTTTGTAGCATATTCTGTTGAGACATAATCACCTGACTCAACCTTTCCGCCAGGAGCTGTGGTAATCTCGAAATATCCGAGTACATCATCACCATTCTTCACAGAGAAGGCATGCACCTCAACTGAAGATCCGTCAGGAACGGAAACCGCCTCAGTTACTTCATAGAAGACTTCGACTTCAGGCATCTTCTCATAAGGATATTCAAGTTCAACCTTCGCATTGACCTTTACAAAGGTCTCATTCTCAAGTTTCAAATGTCCGAAGAAATAGTAGTATTTACCGTCTGAAGAGGCGCAAAGATCGCCATCTACCACGGAATATTTGTCTGAACTGCCACCTACACGGATATAAGATGTCTGATCTGATATGTAACAACCATTTCTCGGAGCATCAGATGTAGTTGCTGTGTATGTGGCTGTTTCCATATAGTATTTGTTTCCGAGTATTGTGAGACTCAAAACAGAACCTGAACCAGAGTATTTTCCTTCAGAACCACTTACTCCTTCATTACCAAGCTCCAAGGTAAACACTCTTGTCGTTTCGACCCATTCAGCTTTGGAATACAGTACTTTTGTAAGGGTCACCTCCTCAGCCTGAACTGCTTCAGGCTTTGGATAGACGATTTCTTTTGAGCAGGAGCCGAGCACAAGTGCGGCAGCTGCGATGAAGATATATTTCAGTTTCATAATACAGATTCTTTTATCAATTTACCACTTATTGTACTCGACAGGAGCGGAGCCATCTAACTTGAGGCAATAGGTAGGTGAGAAATTATACCTGCTGGAAGTGTTCACACCAGGACCTACAGCACATACTGCAAGTCTTACATAGTGCTCTCTTTCATATTTGAACTCTGTGGAATTGACTACATCCGAAGGGTCGATAGAAAGTGTTACTGTTGCTTTTCCTTTTTCGTCAAATGCAACGTTCTTTGCAACGGCACCCGGGTCATCCTTGCAGCCATTCAAACCGCTGCCCACGAAGTTGTCTGTATAGCAGCAAAGTCTGACTTCACTTATCTTGTTGGTTTTCATCGGGTCTGTTACTTCCACAGTACAAGTTGCTTCTATCTTCTTGGTTGTAGTGTTGTAAGAAATCTTGTGGTCAGTAACCCTTGCATAAGGAAGAACTGAGAAGTTGACTTCATTCTCTCCCCTTTTGAGTTTGAACTCGGAGATTGCCGGATAATAATTGGCATCATATGTCTCCATTCTGTAATCTCCAGCAAATGTAAGATTGTTCCGGTATGTTCCATTATTCTTTACATACCAAATCTGCTGAGCCTTGCCGTCCCATCCAAGTTCGGTGACTTTCATGAAGCCGGTGGTTACATTCTGACCATAGATGCTGGACTGACCATAGATTTCGGAAAGCACGGGAGCACCTGTCTGGGAATCTATGATAGTGCCATAAACACTGGCGTTGTAACCCTCCTGATTATCCAGTTTGAACCAGTCGCAAGAGGTGACGCACATTGCAGCAAGTGCTGCAGCTACTATATATTTAATGCTTTTCATTGTTCTTTTACTTAATGTTTTAGAGAAGCTGTGACGGATTAGGAACCAATCTGTTCTTTATGTAATTGGAGATAGGTCCGTAGTAGTTTTCTGCCTGTACAGAATATGCAATAGGCTGCTTGTCCGTGTCATCGGCAAACATGTTTGCACGAATGAATACATATTGTGGAGCACCCCA
>CAMCIE010000266.1 GCA_945874815.1 uncultured Bacteroidales bacterium | reverse complement strand
GGAGGATAAGGCCTCGTACATAGCTCAGAGCAAATTCTTCAGAGCCTATTCATACCTCAATCTTGTTAATATCTTCGGCCAGGTGCCTCTGAAACTCCTGCCTCAGGATACTCACGATGCCATTCATGTAGGGCTCTCAAGCGTGGAAGCAATCTATAAGCAGATTGATTCAGATCTCAGTGAAGCAGCAGACTGCCTTCCGGAAGAATATACAGTGTCAGAAGCCGGTCGCGTCACCAAGGGAGCAGCGCTTGCACTTCTTGCAAAGAGCAAACTCTATCAGAAAGACTACAGCGCATGCCTGAGTGCAATCTCACGCATCGAACAGATTGGCATCTACGAACTTGAGCCTGTATATGCGGATCTTTTCAAAAGAGGGGGCGAAGACAGTTCAGAGAGCATTTTTGCCATCCGTTTTGCAAACAACACTACTGCACAGCTCGGCAACAGCCTGAATGTGTGGTTCGCCCCATCACCTGAAGGCGGCTATTATTTCAATGCCCCTACCCAGAACTATGTGGATACATTTGACGAAAAGACTGTTGACGGAGCAACCGATCCGCGTCTTGATTCATCAATCGGAAGGGACGGACAGCCTTGGTTCGGAACAACCTTCTCATCAAGCTGGTCAGAAGCAACAGGTTACCTTGTAAAGAAATATCATGAGGCCCTTCCTGAGGGAGAAGCAATCTCTCAGAGCACAATCCCTCAGCACATTCTCAGATATGCAGACGTGCTCCTGATGAAGGCTGAAGCTCTCAATGAATCAAATCAGTCAGGTGCCGAAATACCTTTGAACGCAGTCAGGGCACGTGCATCGCTTGCCGCAGTGAGCGGATTGTCGCAAAGCCAGATGCGCATCCTTATCCGCAAGGAACGCCGCAAAGAACTCGGATTCGAGTTTCTGAGATTCTTTGATGTGATGCGCTATGGAAAGGAATATGCGACCGCAGCACTTCCTGAACTTCCAAGGGGGGCAGAACGCTTCTATTTCCCGCTTCCTCAGTCAGAAACCGATATCAATACTTCAATTAAATAACAACACATTTTAATAATCAAACATTATGAAAACATTAAAAACAATCGCTCTCATGGCAATAGCTGCCATCTGCTTCGCAGCTTGCCAGAAAAACACTGGTTCAGATGTGGATAAGGCTGAATTCAACACTGTAGTCGCTGAGGCTGAGGCACTTGCCAATGCCGCTACTACTGCTGACTATCCGGATGCAGCAATCTCAACTTTCAAAACCGCTATCGAAAACGCCAAGACAGCTGCTTCAGCTGCAACTACTCAGAAACAGATTGACAACGTAGTGTCTAACCTTAAGGCAGCAATCGACACTTTCAAAGCTTCTGCCTTCGATGTGATTCCGGCCGAGGCCCTTACATTCGAGTGCAAATTCGACGGCGAGGCCAGCAAGACTACCGGATCAAATGCATGGAAACTCGAGGCTGCATGCGGTCCTAAGGAAGTATTCCCTACTGCAACTTACCCTACATACGTTGACGGAAAAGTAGGCAAGGCCGTTAAACTTGAGAACGGTGCAAACTTCAATATCACCGGCTTCAACCCGGCTTCACTTGCAGGAAGCGCCCTTTCAATCTCTGTATGGGTAAAACCTTCAAAGGTTTATGCAAACAACTACATCATTTCATTCAACCGTTGGAGCTCATGGAAACTTCAGCTTCAGGATGGCAGCAAGCCATTCATGACCCTTGCTCATTCAGACGGAATCGCTGACATGGACAACGAAACAGACAACAGCTGCCCTGCAAATGAGTGGCACCATGTAGTAGTTGCGTCAGACCTTACAGCCGGAACAGTTAACTTCTATGTTGACGGCCAGCTTACAAAAGCCTGGGAGAACAAGGTTAAAGGTACCATCCCTACATTCGACGAGAACTACCTCTGCATCGGTCAGCAGTGCTCTTGGGAGACAGCATGCAAGGATGACTGGTTCAACCCTGCAGATGCAAACGCAGACAACTGGTCATGCTTCTGGGGCCTTCTCGACGAGCTCAAGGTTTACAATATCTCCCTCACAGCAGGTCAGGTATCAAAACTCTACAATTCAGAGAAATAATCTCATTCTCATAACCAATCCGGCTGCGGGTGAAACTGCAGCCGGGTTCCATATATTAATAACATAAAAATGAAATACAGACTTCTTTTTACGGCGGGAGTGATGCTCATGGCCTCCTGCTCCAACATAAATGTGGAACCTCCACAGATTACGGAAGGGCAGTCAGTTCCGCAGCTGCAGATTGATCGTGTTTTGTATATGCCATATATTTCAGGCAGTTATAAACTGATTGACTGGTATGGAATGGCCCACAGGTACGATGCCTATGTGTTTGACAGAAATGAAAGTGACGAATATCGGCCTTTGGTATGGACAGACAATAGCCATAAAAACATAAGCTTTGACGGCTTCGGACTCTATACGACAGTGGGAGACAGTCGTCAGGGACCTCAGAAACCGGGAGCACATGAGGCAATCAACACAATGGCTGCAGTTCTCGGTGCGGGTCTGGTAGGCATAGACAAGACAAACCAGGATGGATGGAACTATCCTCGCATGCTCCAGCAATATTACGGAAAGCGCTCAGGATGGCACATCATGCTCAACAATACAAGCAATTATTCTTCCGACTGGTGGTATAACATCCTCCCGAATGTCCTGTACAGTGCAGTTTGCGATGTTTTCCCGGATGTTGAAGGCGCTCTTGAAATTCAAAGAAAGATAGGCGACCAATTCGTCAGGGCGGAAGAAGCACTTGGAGGAAACTATGCCCATTCGGCCTTCAATTTTGCCAATATGAGCCCCATTGACAACAATATCCCCAAACAACAGGATGCAGCCGGAGGACACGGATATGTCCTTCTTCACTCATATTTG
>CAMCIE010000265.1 GCA_945874815.1 uncultured Bacteroidales bacterium | reverse complement strand
GTTGGTAGCGGCGCTCATCGTGAGTGCCGCTTCCATGCTTTTCATAAATTCATGTGATATCGTCAAAGTCACCACTGAGACGAAGCCTCTTGAGATTTCCGTTAAGTCTCCTGTAGTGGAATCCGGAGCCGGTCAGACATTCGTTGCAGTCACCTGTTCCTCTGACTGGAAGCTCGCGATGGACTTTGCAACAGCTGAGCCCTGGGCGGAATTGAATGTTACCTCAGGCAAGGGAGACAAATCCAATGTGATTCTTTCGTATTCTGTCAATGGTACCGGGGATGCGAGGGAAGTCAAGATAACCGTGTCATCCGGCTCAGAGCAGAAGACATGTGTACTTAGCCAGAAATCTGCCGACAAACAGGATAATACGGGCGGGGACGAACCTCAGGAGCAACCTGACCTTTCAAAGAAAGCATGGCTGGAACTGCCTGCAATGGATAATCCGAACTTGGGTTATTATACCCACAGTTTCACGATGGACTCAAAGACGTATCGCAATTACTCATTCGGATTCAGCAGCAGGGATGGCGTGGCTCTGTGGGTGGCATATCCGCTCTGTAAGTTCTACACTGTCAAGAATGTCCAGAGGACAGACAAATGGAGCCTTGACCCGCTTCTTGGAGATGATTCTCCTGCGCCTTTCGGGGGATATGCAGAGGAACTGGCAAGGGGCCATCAGCTTCCTTCTGCTGACAGACTTTGTTGCAGGGAGGCAAACGAACAGACCTTCTATGGTTCGAACATGACGCCTCAGCTGAATGGACACAATGAGGGAATCTGGGCCAATCTGGAGAATAGTGTACGCACCTGGGCCAATACTTCAGACACCACTTATGTCGTCACCGGATGCATAGTTGAAGGAAGCAGGCGAGTGACCACGGATTCGAACGGACGCTCACTCACGGTGCCTTCCGCATATTTCAAGGCAATTCTCAGATATAGCAAATCCTCTACGATTGCACAGTGGGCAGGCGCTGCATTCCTTCTTGAACACAAAGATTACGGCAAGATTCCGATTGCGAAGGAACATTCAATGTCAATCGACGAGCTCGAACAGATCACGGGCATGGACTTTTTCGTGAACCTTCCGGCCAAGATCGGTGAAGCAAAGGCTGCCGAAATCGAGGCGCAGAATCCTGCCGACTATAGCCTCTGGTGGTAATTCCAAACTACAGATATATGAGAAAAGTATTATATACAATGATTGTCCTGCTGGCGGCCCTGTCGTCTGCCAATGCTGCCGGCAAGAATGTAAAGAATTATGTGATAGGATTTTACAATTTGGAAAACCTGTTCGATATCTATGACGATCCTGTGAAGAATGATGAGGAATTCCTTCCTGAAGGGAAGAATAAATGGACGGAAGCCAAATACCAGAAAAAACTCCAGAACATGGCAAAGGTAATCAGAGCCATGAAGGAGGAAAACGGCTGCTGGCACACCATCCTCGGAGTCTCGGAAATCGAGAACAGGCTCGTGCTCGAAGACCTCGTGGCTGATCCTCAGATTGCACAGGCCAACTACCAGATCGTGCATTATGACGGTCCTGACAGACGTGGAGTGGACGTGGCTCTCCTTTACAAACCAGAGCAGTTCAAATTCATTGAAAGTGAATCCATCCCATATACCTTTGCGGGAAGCAGCATCGATTTCGTAATGACTCCCGAGCAGCAGGATTATTTCCGTACCAGGGATGTCCTGATGGTAAGGGGACTGATTGATGGTGAGGAGGTTGCAATTTATGTTGCCCACCTTCCGTCACGCGCAGGCAACAAAAAAGGCAGCAACCAGCTCAGGGACCGTGGTGCCGAAATCATCTATAACCATGCGATGCAGATGCAGCAGAAGCATCCGGGCATCAAGATTATCTGCATGGGTGACATGAACGATGACCCTACAGACCCGAGCATGGCTGAATATCTGCATGGCCGCGAGAGGCTTGAGGATGTGACAGATGCAGATTTTTTCAGCCCGTTCATTTCCATGCTCAAGGCTGGTTTCGGCTCACTTTGCTATCAGGGTGTGTGGAGCATCTATGACATCATCATGGTAAACAATGCACTTGCAAACGCCCCTGACGGCGGACTTAAGATTCTCCAGCTTGGCAAGAAAGGCTATTATGGCAGAGTCTTCAAACAGCCGTTCATGACAACACAGAAAGGTCAGTACAAAGGTTATCCGTTCAGGACATTCTCCAACGGCTCGTTCATCGGCGGATACAGCGACCACTATCCAACTTATATCGTAATAAGCAAATAATACTATGACCAAGAGACTATTATTGACAATTGCTCTGGCGGTGCTTTTCCCTCTTTTCGCCCTTGCGCAGGGCCTTCCGGGAGGAATGAAAGGTACTGTGGTGAACCGTTCCGGGAGACTTCCGGTGGCGAATGCAAGGCTCACCGTCCATTCATCAGGTGAGACGGTGGCTATGGCAATTACCGGCAATGATGGAAAATTCCTCATTACCGACCTTGCCGACGGCATTTATGAAGTGAAGGTCACGGCTCCTGAATTTATGGATGCTAATGTGAACGTGACCGTTGAAGGATATGTCAAGGACTTGATTTTCATTGGATTGACTATGGAAATCAACAGTACTGACGTGGATGCTTCTAACTTTGCCGAGTTTGATATGGATGACTCCGGATTCGAGGATTCTCCATCCATCCTCTTCGGCAGCAATGACCCGTTCAACAATATCGCCAGCTTCGGATGGAGTTCCATCAGATTCAAGAACAGGGGATATACAAGTGAATCTCAGGATGTTTACCTGAGCGGTGTGCGTATGAACGATGCCATCACCGGTTATTCTCCATTCTCTTTGTGGAGTGGTTTGAACGAGGCCATGAGAAGCAAGGAGACAACCATAGGCAATGAATTGTCAGACAACGCATTCGGAGGATATAA
>CAMCIE010000264.1 GCA_945874815.1 uncultured Bacteroidales bacterium | reverse complement strand
CCAGAAGGAAAAGAAGAAATACCACAAAGCCGACCGCGACGACGAATAGATGCTTCGTCAGACAGACATAAATTATTATCAACCAACATATTTCATCATGAAACGAATTTACTTTCTTGCGACGGTGCTGATATCCGTTTTCAGCATCGCTTCCTGCTCACAGTACAAATATGAGACTGTGGCTGGAGATCCCCTCGGGACCAGGATATATACCCTGGACAATGGTCTCAAGGTATATATGAGTGTCAACAAGGAAACCCCTCGTATCCAGACTTACATTGCCGTGAAGGTTGGAGGAAAGAATGACCCGAGCGAGACCACGGGACTTGCACATTATTTCGAACATCTTATGTTCAAGGGAACACAGAGCTTCGGAACGAGCGATTATGCTGCCGAGAAGCCGATGCTTGACGAAATCGAGCAGTTGTTCGAAGTTTACAGAAAGACTTCAAATCCCGCAGAGAGGGAGTCTATATATCATAGAATAGACTCTGTCAGCTATGAGGCTTCAAAACTTGCCATCCCTAATGAATATGACAAGCTCATGTCCATGATAGGTGCAGAAGGCACCAACGCCTTCACTTCCCAGGATGTGACTGCCTATGTCGAGGACATTCCTTCCAACCAGATTGAGAATTGGGCAAGGATTCAGGCAGACAGGTTCAAACATCCTGTACTCAGGGGCTTCCACACCGAGCTTGAGACCATATATGAAGAGAAGAACATGTCCCTTACACGCGACAGCCGCAAGGTTTGGGAAGCTCTTGATGCCGCCCTTTTCCCCAACCACCCTTATGGAAAACAGACTGTTCTCGGAACTCAGGAGCATCTGAAGAACCCTTCAATCACCAATGTAAAGAACTACCATAAGACATGGTATGTTCCGAACAACATGGCAATCTGCGTTGCCGGAGATTTCGATCCTGACTACATGGTCAGCATGATTGAGAAATATTTCGGGGACATGGAGCCTAACCCGGATCTCCCTGTTCTGGAATATGAAGAAGAAAAGCCGATTACCAGTCCTGTAGTGAGGGAGGTCTATGGTCTTGAAAGTGAGAATATAATGATTGGCTGGAGGCTCCCTGGCGCTGCCGACAAATCAAGCGACGTTGCAAATATCGCGTCTGCAATCCTCAGCAATGGTCAGGCCGGACTTATAGACCTTGACATCAACCAGCAGCAGAAAGCTCTCAGCGCCTACGGCGGATATTCAAGTCAGCCTGATTACAGCAGTTTTCTCCTTGCAGGTGCTCCCCGCGAGGGCCAGAGCCTTGATGAATTGAAGGAACTTTTGCTTGCTGAAGCTGCAAAACTCCGCAGCGGAGATTTCCCTGAGAGCCTGATTGACGCTACTATCAACAATTTCAAGCTGGAAGTCATGCAGCAGCTTGAGTCCAATGACAGCAGGGCGTCCATCTATGTCGATTCGTTCATCAACGGCACTGACTGGGCAGATGAAGTAGGTATTTTTGAAAGAATCGAAAAGATAACCAAAGACGATGTTGTGGCTTGGGCCAATAAGTATCTTCCCGAAAACGGATATGCCATCGTATATAAGAGGGAAGGAGTTGACAAGACACAGCAGAAGATTGCGGCTCCGAAGATTACTCCGATTGTGACCAACAGGGACATGCAGAGCGAATTCATCAGCGAAATACAGAAAACCGTGGTGAAACCTATAGAGCCCGTATTCGTAGATTATAATAAGGATATGGACATATTCAAGTCCCAGGGAATGGAGGTACTCTATAAAGAGAAGGAAATCAACGACATAGCTAATCTTGTCATTTCATTCAACGAAGGCGCGGAAACTAATCCAGCCCTTGGAATAGCATTCGAATATCTCGGATATCTCGGAACAGACAAGATGAGTGCGGAAGAGATTGCTTCGAAAATGTATGAACTTGCATGCTCGTTCTCATTCGGTGCGTATGCAAATGAGACAAGAGTCAATGTCAGAGGTCTTGGAGAGAATATCGGGGAAGCTCTCGAAATCGTTGAAGACCTGATTGCAAATGCAAAAGCTGACGAAGACATCCTCCAAGGGCTGAAGAATGACATTCTCAAGAGCAGAGCAAATGCGAAACTCAGTCAGCAGCATTGTTTCAGTGCACTGAGAAGATACATGACCTATGGTCCAGAAATGATTTCACGAGTCTATATGGACAATGATGCCGTCATGGCCCTTACTTCAGAGCAGCTTCTTTCCATGGTGCGTGAGATGTTCACCAAGCAGCATGAGATTCTCTACTACGGACCGGAAAGCGAAAAAGCTCTCGGTGAAACCCTTGCCGCCCACCATAAAGTCAGCGACAATCCACAGCCACTTGCAAAGACTTTCAACAAATATGTGGAAACTCCTGTTCCTGTGGTTTATATCGCACAGTACGATGCAAAGCAGCTTTACTATTTCCAGTTCTCATGTCAGGGAGAAAAATATACTCCCGAAGATGATGCGAAGATTGAACTGTACAATGCTTATTTCGGTGGCGGCATGAACACCATCGTATTCCAGGAAATGAGGGAAGCCAGAGGACTTGCATATTCTGCTTCTGCATGGCTAGGAACTCCCGGTTATGCCGATGACACTTATTCTTACAACGCATTCATTGCGACACAGAATGACAAGATGAAACAGGCAATTCAGGCCTTTGATGAAATCATCAACGATATGCCGGCTTCACAGAATGCATTTGACATTGCCAAGGAAGGCATCATTTCTCAGATGAGAACAAGCAGGACTACCGGTATGGATGTTCTTTGGTCATACGTCAATGACCGCGATATGGGACTCAAGGAAAACCGCAGCAGGAAGATTTTCGAAGAAATCCGGAATCTAACTCTTGAGGATGTCAAGGCTATTCAGGAGAAATGGGTCAGGGGACGCACCTATACCTACGGTATTCTTGGTGATGCCAGG
>CAMCIE010000263.1 GCA_945874815.1 uncultured Bacteroidales bacterium | reverse complement strand
GAGTATAGAGTTCCGTATAGTGCCTGATTTCCGCAATGGATACCTCATCGAGGCCGCCGGTCCGCTCTTATCTGTAACGGCTAATGAACGGTATGGTTGCGCCATCCTCAAATAGAGTGATGCAATTTTCAACTTGCCAGACATGGAGTCCCAGCTTGGCAGCTATGGTCTTGATATAAAGTTCCTGCATAAATGTGGTTATTAGGACCGGCCGGATCAGTCGTGTGACACTTGCTTGAGCTGGTCTCGATAAGCGGAGAATATTTTTGATTTGGAAACGAAGCCGACATAAGTCCTGTCCTTCTCCACAACAGGAAGATTCCATGCTTCGGTTTTCTCGAACTTCTTCATCACACTGTCCATTTTTTCATCCACATAGACATAGGCCGTTGCGGATTTCATGAAATTATAGACATGAAGAGTGTCGTATAAGTCTTTCTTGAACATATCCCTGCGGATATCCTCCAGAGACACGTAACCCTGGAAATGATGTTTGGAATCCACTACCGGGAAAATGTTCCTGGTGGAATTGGCTACCACGTCCACAAGTTCTCCAAGTGTGGCATCAATTTTCACCGTATTGAAGTCATGTTCAATCAACTCATTGGTTTTCAGTAAGGTAAGCACAGCCTGGTCACTGTCATGGGTGAGCAGCTCTCCCCTCTTGGCAATTCGCTTGGTATATATGGAATACGGCTCGACCATCCTGGTGAAACCGAATGATACCGTTGCAGTGAGAATCAATGGTATGAGCAGTTCATAACCGCCGGAGATTTCCGCAATGAGGAAGATGGCTGTCATAGGAGCCTGCATTACTCCGGCCATCAGTCCTGCCATTCCTACAAGCACGAAGTTCTGTTCAGGTACAATTGCACCGCCTCCCATCAGGTTGATGGTACGGGACAGAACGAACCCGGCAATGGCTCCGATGAAAAGGGTCGGACCGAACGTACCTCCCACTCTGCCTCCGGCATTGGTGAAAGACATTGAAAAGACTTTCAGAAGCAGGATGAGCAGGAAGAAAAGCGGCACGGTCCAAGGTGTATGCATGAAAAATGCAAGTACCGTACGGCCTTCGAGGTCTATTGAGCCTCCGTTCAGAAGTTCATGGACATATCCGTATCCTTCACCGTATAGTGGCGGAAAAAGAAATATGAGAAGACCCAGACAAAGGGCTGATATACTCCATCTCAGGAAAGGCTTCTCTATGCTTTTGATTTTGTCCTCAAGCCAGAGCGTTGTTCGTGTGAAATAAATCGAACAAGCTGCACAGAATAGTCCCAGAAGAATGTAGAACGGGATATTATGCATTGTAAAGGTCGAGAGCGTGCAAGCAAACGGAAGCTGGTCGCCAAGGAAAATGTAGGATACCACCGTCGCTGATATCGTGGACAGGAGCAACGGGAGGATGGAGGTCATCGAGATATTGAACAGGAGTATCTCCAGAGTGAAGAGCACACCGGCAAGCGGAGCTTTGAATATTCCGGCCACCGCACCCGCGGCTCCGCAGCCAAGGAGGATGGTCATGTTCTTGTATGACAGTCCCATGAATCTCGCCACGTTGGATCCGATGGCAGCTCCGGTATATACGATAGGGGCCTCGGCTCCGACCGATCCTCCGAAACCGATTGTAACTGAGGAAGCTACGACAGAAGACCACATATTGTGGGGACGGATTTTGGATTCATTCTTGGAAACGGCGAGAAGGACTTTCGTGACTCCGTGGCCTATATTGTCCTTGATGACGAATTTTACGAAAAGCAGGGCCAGGAGCATACCTATACCCGGATAAATGAGGTAGAGGAAATTGTAGTCCGAGCCGTCGAACCAGCTTGTGAGCAATTCGTGAATGAATTCCACTGCCGTTTTCAGAAGCACGGAAGCCAGACCGCAGGCAATGCCCACCAGAAGGGACAGTACCAACATCATATCCCTCTCGGACACCTTGGTAGTCAAATGTCTGAGAGGGACTCTGATATATCTGTCTGTAAACCCAGCTTTCATTGTCTCTGTTTTTCTTAAGCCAATCTTTGCAAAGATAAGAAAAACATTGAGATATGTCAAATGTAAGTTTATTCCTTACGGACAGGATCACAAGTGAGACCTACACCGAGTTTGCGGAATATCTTGCGGTCAACTTCGCTGAGCATTACAGTGGAATGGACCTGACATCCGTCAAATTTAGGCAACTGCTCAAGGGCACGGCGGCAGTTTTCATCCTTGATGCTGAGCATTGAGAGAGCTACGAGTACCTCGTCAGTATGAAGGCGAGGGTTGTGACCATGAAGGAAGCTTACTTTCATTCTCTGGATAGGCTCAATCATCTCTTCAGGAATGAGTTTGATGTCATGCGGTATGCCTGCAAGATGTTTGGCGGCATTCAGGATAAGGGCGGCACTCGGGCCGAGAAGCGAGCTTGTGCTTGCGGTGATGATGGTTCCGTCCTGAAGTTCGATGGCTGAAGATGCGGCACCGGATAGTTCCTTACGTTCGCGTGCGGCAACAGTGGTGCGGCGATAGGCAGTCGTAAGCTTAGCCTGCTGCATGATCAGGGCAATCTTGTTCACCTCGTTCTCATTGCTTCCGTTCTCTGCCAATGTATCAAGGGCTCCGTAATATCTGCGGATAATCTCGTCACGGGCAGCATTGCAGCATACATCCTCATCGCTCATGCAGAAACCTATCATGTTGACTCCCATGTCTGTAGGAGACTTGTAAGGATTCTCGCCATAGATACCTTCAAAGAGAGCATTCAGCACAGGGAAGATTTCTATGTCACGATTGTAATTTACGGCAATCTTGTTGTAAGCTTCAAGATGGAACGGATCAATCATGTTGACGTCGTTCAAATCTGCAGTGGCAGCCTCATAGGCAATGTTTACAGGGTGTTTGAGCGGAAGGTTCCACACCGGGAAGGTCTCGAATT
>CAMCIE010000262.1 GCA_945874815.1 uncultured Bacteroidales bacterium | reverse complement strand
GTCCATATCTCCGAGGTGGTCCTCGTCACCGAGGATATCGGTGAGGATTGCATATCTTTCGTTTGGTCTGTCCTTGTCTGTAATCAGTCCCATTGCCACACCTGCAACCGGTTTCTTGATCTTCACACCTGCGTCCATAAGTGCAAGGCATCCTGCACAAACGGTAGCCATTGAAGATGAACCGTTTGACTCAAGAATATCTGAAACCACGCGGACTGCATAAGGATTCTCAGGAGCAATCGGAACCATTGGCTTGAGGGCTCTCCATGCAAGGTTTCCGTGTCCGATCTCGCGGCGGCCAACACCTCTCTGAGCTTTAGCCTCACCAGTTGAGAATGGAGGGAAGTTGTAGTGGAGGACGAACTGCTCAGTTCCCTGTACGAGAACTTCGTCGCGCTCCTTCATGTCGAGCTTGGTTCCGAGGGTTACAGTCGAAAGTGACTGTGTCTCACCACGGGTGAAGATTGCGCTTCCGTGCGCGCATGGCAGGTAGCCTACTTCGCACCAGATAGGACGCACCTGGGTGGTGTTACGTCCGTCGAGGCGGACACCCTCATCGAGAATCATGTTCCTCATTGCCGCTTTCTCGACAGCATGATAGTATCTTTCAACCATCATCTTCTTGTCCTCGCGCTCCTCCTCAGGAATGGTCTGGTAGAACTCTTCCTTGAGAGCATCGAAAGCGTCAGACCTTTCATGTTTGCCCTGACCTGACTTTGCAATGGCATAGCACCTGTCATAGCAGAACTCCTGAACGGCCTTGCGGAGGTCTTCGTCGTTCTCTTCGTGGCAGTAAGTTCTCTTCACGGTCTTTCCGACTTCTTCTGTGAGCTCCATCTGCACCTTGCAGTGCTTCTTGATCTCTTCGTGAGCAAACTTGATTGCCTCAAGCATATCGTGCTCGCTGACCTCGTTCATCTCACCCTCAACCATCATGATGTTGTCGTATGTTGCAGCGACCATGATGTCGATGTCTGCTTTCTCCATCTCGCTGAAATTAGGGTTAATCCTGAGCTGTCCGTCAATTCTTGCCACCCTTACCTCTGAGATAGGTCCCTCGAAAGGAATGTCGCTGACTGCGAGTGCAGCAGAAGCTGCAAGTCCTGCGAGTGCATCAGGCTGAATGTCCTTTTCAGCCGAAATAAGATTTACATTTACATATACTTCTGCGTGGAAATCCTCAGGGAACAGCGGCCTGAGAGCCCTGTCCACAAGTCTTGCGATGAGAATTTCATAATCAGAAGCCTTTCCCTCACGCTTCATGAAGCCTCCCGGGAATCTTCCCGCAGAAGCATATTTCTCCTTGTAGTCAACCTGAAGAGGCATGAAGTCAACATCCTCTTTTGCATCTTTGGCACAGGTCACTGTTGCAAGGAGCATGGTGCCGCCCATTTTGACGACTACCGCTCCGTCCGCCTGTTTTGCAAGCTTTCCGGTCTCGATTTCGATTACCCTGCCGTCGGATAATTCGATTTTCTTGTTTACGATATTCATTACTTGTTTCACAACCTGCCTCCCCCTATGGGAGTCATTACTAATTTTTCTGTCTGTTCCGCCCATATGGAATCCGCCGGATTCCTACATATAGTCACGTCCTATATTGTTCATTCTTCCGGCACCGCAGGTTGATGAGTGTTAGTGCCGTCGGAATTTTTTTGCGAAAAAAAGGGGAAACCCTGTCCGGGATTCCCCCTTTGTCTTTCCTGTATGCCGTTATCGACGGAGACCAAGCTCCTTGACGATAGCTCTGTATCTCTCGATGTCGGTCTCCTTGAGGTAGTCAAGGACACGGCGTCTCTTACCAACAAGTCTCAAAAGTGAACGACGTGTTGAGAAGTCCTTCTTGTTGCTTTTGAGGTGCTCGGTAAGGTGAGCGATACGGTAGGAAAATAATGCAATCTGACTCTCTGGAGAGCCGGTGTCAGTATTAGACTTTCCGTACTTCGCGAAAATCTCTTGCTTTTTCTCTGGTGCCAAATATTCAGCCATAGTGAAAAAAGTTTAGAGGGTTAATAAACAACGTTTTGCCATAGAGGGCAAAAGCGGCCGCAAAGATACATATAAAATGAAAAAAAACAAATCTTTATGTACAAAAACTATGATTGAATCCATTTCAAAAATTCTTCCATGATGATGGTTTCCATCAGCCGGGATGGCATTGGGAAGACTTTTTCGGGTTTGTATCGCCTTGCAGTTGTGGACGCTTATTGTCTGGTGCACTTGATGACGCAGCTTGAATAAACTCCTTTGAGTTTGAGTTCAAGGCCGGTGTTCATAAGGAAGCGGCCGGTGAAGGTCTTGCCTTCCCATGCTTGAGGAGATTCCACTCTGTTAAGCTCGGTGAGAGTGTATTTGGCATCCGGGTCAAGGCCGTCGAAACGGAAGATAGGCCAGTCCTGCTGCTTTGCATATTGGCGGAACTTGTAGGCGAAGAATACCGCCTGCGACTTGTCTTCAGCTACGATGATCTCACTTGCAAAGCCATTGTCCTCATAAGGTGAGAGTATCCTGTAGAGGTCTCCCTGCTGTACTATAGGGCGGATTTCCTTGTATGTGCTGAATGCATTCTTTGCGAATCTGAATTCTTCTTCATTCAGGTCTGAAGGCTTCATTTCCATTCCAAGACGACCTGTCATTGCCACATCGAAACGGAATTTCAGAGGCAGTACGCGGCCTGTCTGATGGTTAGGCGAAGCGCTGACGTGCTGGGCCATTGCACATGTAGGGAAGAACATCGATGTTCCCCACTGAATGAAAAGACGCTGCTCGGCATCTGTGTTGTCACTTGTCCAGAATTCGTCAAAGTAAGGCATGAGTCCGTAATTGATGCGTCCGCCGCCGCTTGCACAGTTCTGGATTACAAGGTCAGGGTATTTTGCGCGAATTCTTTCAAGGGTCTTTATCAGGCCGAGGTGGTAGTCCACATACAGATGGCTCTGCCT
>CAMCIE010000261.1 GCA_945874815.1 uncultured Bacteroidales bacterium | reverse complement strand
GGTGCCGCCCTGAAGCTTCAGGAAAGCTACCTTATCAGTCGCCTTGTTACCCACCAGGCCATAAGTGATGTCAAGACCCTGCTTCAAAGGCTGGATAAGCCATGACACCTGCTCGGCCGGCCTGGAAGTGGTTTCCTCCGCCTTCACAGGCACCTCTGCCTGCCCCAGTGGAGCAATGTCCGAAGACACACTCATCAGGACGGCATCAACCCCCACCTCGATGGCACGGTCCTCCCCCGGTTCAGCCTCCGGACGCAACCGCTCCGCGCAAGAAGCAAGAGCCGCAAGCGCAACCACAAAACATATATATGAAAGTCTTGAACTCATTCCCATTAAAAATTAGCATCATAAGTCGGATTGATGGCATTCCTCTTTCCGATAACCAGTTCCTCACTAAGCCCGCTTGCCCAGTCGTGCGCTCCGATTGCGGAAAGCGGCCACCAGTTACCCTCGCTCTTACGGTCCGGATCCATTCCGTTGGTGATGATGCTTCCTCCACTGTCCTTGTCTGCATAGCAAGGGTAGGCAATAATGGCACCCTTGGCGCTCTTGTCCTCACTTTCAGCAGTCTCACGCGTGGCAATGAACCAGCTTGTGCAGTCGGCAATCAGAAGCGAAGGACTCTCCTCACCCTTGTAGGAAGTTCCTCCCACAATGCCACCATAGAAATAATTCGGAGATTTGATGGCAGAAGTCGAAGTCGCGGCACCGCTGACGGAATTCTCCTTGTTTCCCAAATAGGTACATTCACTGATGGAAGCCTTCGCGGCAACGGCCACGATGCCCCCGGCATAATGCTTCGAAGTCTCTCCCATGCTCTCAGGGAGCCACATCCTCACCGGCACCTGCACCTTGCACCCGGTGACGGTCGCACCGCCATAAGCCCAGACCACCAGGCCGGCCGGAGTGGAAGCCTGCACAAACACGTCATTCTCGCCATCCACATCCTTATGGGCCTTGACCTTCACATTGGTAAGACGGGCATTTTCACCATAAACGGCATAGGCCAGAGGAGCGATGGCATCCTCCGCGGTATAAACGGTCTGAGTCACCTCGCCGACGGTATTCTCCTTTTCAGAAGGCGAAGCCACCAGGGAAGTCTCCAGAAAAATCGTAAGGTCACTGATCTCCCCGAACACGTAATTGAAAAGCATCGGAGCCGTAACATATTGAGTAGCAACGCCTTCAGAAAGATTCTTTCCGGTGGTTGTCTTCACTGTCCTTGTACCTGTGAGAGTGATGGTCTTGCCGTTGCCGTCAAGATTGAACGAGACATTGTTCACGCCCGCCTCATGGTCATCAGCCTTCACCATGCCATGCGTCCAGTCATTCTCGTCATTGGTAGCCGTCACGGTAAAACTCCTGGAAATACGATATTTCCGGCCGGTAATGTTGTACTCACTCTGCATCAGGGTATGAAGCTGCTCCTGAGAGTCAATCACTGCATCGAAAAGCTCCCCGGTATAATTGTTCGGATTGGTAAGGTCATTGCTTCCGATAGGATTTTTCGCGGTGTTCGGCCATGCATTGCCATAAGCCCTGAGATCGGTCGTGCCGGCATCAGCGAAAATATTCTTGAAATAAAGCGGATCCTGTTTCAAAGTAATGCCATATTCATAGGCATTGTTCGAGACACGTCCGGTAGCGATTCCGACTATTCCACCTCCCTTCATCGGATGTTCCCCATCACCCGAATTGCCATCCACCGCAGCATTCACTTCACAACCGTCAATCACCGCCATCGAAGTACCATCCTTCGATACGGACACTGCCGATATTCCGCCGATATATCCCGAATAGGAGGTCGTACCGTCGGGACCGGTAATGGTCACAGCAGCATCGGCACAGACCGGAAGAGTGGATGAACATTGATAAATTGTGCCCGTATTCAGGCCCACAAGTCCGGCAACCGTAGCCTTCGCCGTGGTATTTTCATCTTTTGTGACAATATTCACACGTTCGATCATACCCTCATTGCTGTCGGCTATGGCATATTTCACCGTCGCTCCCTCCGAAACTATAATCGTTCCGTTCACAAGGTTGGCACTTGAAGTCATCTTCGTAAAAAGCTGATTACCAGTGGTAAGCCTGCATCCTGCAAGATTAAGGGTGGAATTCAGATCATAGGCTGAAGACCAGGGCTCCCCGGCATCAAGATTGAGCTCGGTAGGCTGGATGATGGCCACGTTACCCTGGCTGTTTTTCTTCGGATCTGCAAGATAATCAATCAGTTCCTGTTTATTCTTGATTACAATCGGGTCACCGTTCTGACCATAGTCGTCGCATATTGTATTCGTCGCCACCTCGGTCCAGTCCTCTATCCAGGCCGTAATCAGAATCTTGCGGCTCTCACGGGACAGAGTGGCCGTGATGGTCAGATGCTTGCCGGCCTTCAGATTATATGCCTCATCGGCTTCTGAAACCTGATTCTCCGACCCGCTGACATAGCGCTGGTCATTGGCGGCATAAAATGAGAAATTCTGGTTGGAAAGATTGATCTTTGCAATCAGCTCTGTGTCCTTGTTCGTGGCATAATTGTGAGGCATCACGATGGCATCATACCTTGTAGTGCTTACCCCAGTCTGTGCAGGGCCATTCTTATCCTTCTCATAATCAACCAAATACTCGCTTGCCCAGGCCTTGGTAACAGGGAAAGCCACAGACTCACCGGGAGCATAGCTGTTGACAGTCATGCTGATGTTGCTCTCAGCAGTGGCAAAAGCAAGAGCCTCACGCTTAACACCCTCTCCTGCCTTCAGGATGATGGTTATCCAGGCCCTCTCATGCTTCATATAAAGAGGAATCTTCTTATAATCATCATTGCTGCTGACCATCAGTCCGGAAAGATCCTTAGCTGCCTTGTTGTCCGCATACCATCGCTTGCTGGTCTTGTACATGATGGTCTCAGGGTCGCTTCCCTGCCCGTTTTCCTCATCCCAAAGA
>CAMCIE010000260.1 GCA_945874815.1 uncultured Bacteroidales bacterium | reverse complement strand
TCTTCCTCAACCTGCTCCCTGACAAATCCCCAGAGGAAATCCTGAGTTGCCTTGTCATTCTGTGCTGCAGCAACATCGACAAGCTTGTCAATCAAAGCGGAAACGTGGCACTCATGTTTGTAAACATTTTCGAAAACATCAAGTACGCTTCCCCATTTTTCAGGAACAACATCAATCATTGAAACCTTTGCTTCGCCACCTCTCTTGATGAGGTAGTCAGCCATGGCAACAGCATGCTCCCTCTCCTCGAGAGACTGCTTGTCCATCCAGTGCGCAAATCCGTCCCAGCCTTCTGCCTTAAGAGCAAAAGCCATTGAAAGATAAAGATTTGAAGACCAAAGCTCAGCGGTAATCTGATCGTTGATAGCTTTCTGTAATTCAGTTGAAATCATAATATTTAAAGTTTAAAGTTTTTCAAAACAACACTCAGCAGCGAGCGCAACTTCCATGCCATCCGGACCTGTTTACCAGCCCTTTTCAATATTGGCAGCAATCTGGTCAACCAGCCTCTGGCGAGCCTGGCAGCTTGCCCATGCAACATGAGGGGCAAGTCTGACGCGCTCCGGATGGGCAAGCCTCAGAAGAGGACTGTCAGCAGGAAGCGGCTCCACCTCGAACACATCCAGAGCTGCACCTGCAAGGTGCTCTGAATCAATAGCCTGAGCAAGCGCAGCCTCATCCACGATGCCTCCCCGGCCCATGTTGACAAGAAAGGCTCCCTTCTTCATCATGGCAATTTCCCTTGCACCTATGAGTCCTCTCGTCCTGTCATTCAGAGGAGCATGCACTGACACGATGTCAGAAACTGACAGAAATTCATCAAGTGGCAGACTCGGATAGTCCGTGCAATGGGAAGTTCCCGAAGTGGAATAATAAATGACCTTCATTCCGAAAGCCTCTGCCACGCTTGCCACTTTGCTTCCGATGTTTCCCATCCCGACAATGCCCAGAGTCCTTCCGGCAAGCTCGTCCCAGTTGACGCTCGCATCCGTGAAAATGCCTGACTTTGAATATTTGCCACTCTTGACACATTCATCATAGTATGGAGCACAGCCGGTAAGAGAAAGAATATGCATGAAAGTAGCATGTAACACGGACTGGGTCGAGTATCCGACAGCATTCCTGACCGGAATACCCTTGGATGCGGCATATTCCAGGTCTATGTTGTTGACACCGGTCGCCGCCTCGCAGATCAGTTTAAGTGAAGGCAGACTGTCGATGAGATCGGCATCGACTATTATCTTATTGATGATAAGCACATCGCATCCCGCAGCCCTTTCCTTTGCCTGCTCCCGGGTACTTGTCTGATACATAATGAATTCGCCAAGCCTTTCGATAGGTGCGAAGGAAACGTCACCCATTGTGGCGGCATCGAGAAACACAATCTTCATATATAAACAGTTTATTGCTAAAAATACTTTTTCTCGTTCCTGTCCAGAGCGATAAAGATTGCAATCATGGCGGTGAAGGCCCAAAGGGATGAACCACCATAACTGACAAGCGGAAGAGGAATGCCGATGACCGGCATAAGGCCGATGGTCATACCGATATTGATGAACAGGTGCATGAAAATGCAGCAGGCTACACAATAGCCATATATCCTGGTGAAAGATTCCCTGCTGCGTTCGGCATCCGCAATGATCCTCCATATCAGGAAAACATACAAAAGGACCACCAAGGTACATCCGAGGAAGCCCCATTCCTCTCCGATGGTGCAGAAAATAAAGTCCGTACTTTGCTCTGGCACGAAACCATAGGTCGTTTGAGTGCCGTGCAGATATCCCTTTCCGGTCAGACCACCCGAACCGATTGCAATCATGCTTTGGTTCACATTATAACCGACACCAGACGGGTCTTCCTTCATGCCGAGCAACACCTCGATACGCTTGCGCTGGTGGTCCTGCAGCACCTCATTGAAAAGGAAATCCGCGGAATAGACCAGAAGGATACCCCCCAGCAATGACAGGATGGCAAGGTAAGTGAACCTGTTTCTCTGTCTGAATGCCATATAAACGGCAAACGGTATGCTGACTGCAGTGACAAACAGCAGAATGTACAGAGGCTTGATCTTGAAAATGAAAGGAACCTCCGTCAGACCGCCCTCAATGGCCTCCGCCTCGCTTGCAAAACCGGTCACCGCCTCGGCAAGTGCGGACATGCCCATGGGCACGAAAGCCATAAGTGCAATCACCGGAATACCCACGATGAGCCACCATTTGAATATGCCGGAATACAGACAGATACAAAAGGAAACCACCCCGACAATCACCAGAATGGCCACAAAAGGGGAGGCCGTGAGGGTGATGATGAATGACAGGATGGCCATGCCCAGAATGAAAATCAGCCATCCGGAAAGCCCTTCCCTGTAGAGCATGAAAATAAAGCCGACATAGACCAGAGCCGAACCGGTCTCACTCTGGAGCACGATGATCGCCATAGGTACCAGAATGATCAAAGCCGTGATAATGAAGTCCTTGAAGCGGCTCATCTTATAGCCCAGCTGACTCATTACCGTCGCCAGCATAAGGGACGTGGATATCTTGGAAATCTCTGCAGGCTGGAATCTAATGGGTCCGAATTCGAACCATGACCGGGAACCCTTGACCTCGATTCCCAGGAAAATCACCGCGACAAGAAGGGCAATCGTGACCAGATAAATAGGCAGGGAAAGTCCCTCATATATCCTCGGATTAAGCACGAAAAGAATGATTGCACCTATCACGATGGAAGTGATTATCCACACGAACTGCTTTCCGCTGCGGCAACTGAAATCAAAAATCGAAGCCGGCTCGGAAGCATGGACGGAAGCGTAAATATTCGCCCAGCCGATGAGAACCAGCACAAAATAGCAGATCACCAACGGCCAGTCAATAGTCTTCGTCAGACTCCTGTTTCTATTTCCTCCTGCACTGATCATTTTTGTTTTACTTTAACCCTGTCCAG
>CAMCIE010000259.1 GCA_945874815.1 uncultured Bacteroidales bacterium | reverse complement strand
TTGCAAAGGTATAAATAATTTTTGACTTTGCAATAGGATTTCTTAAAATATATAGAATTTCAACATATGATCACTTTTCCCGGAATGGAACTCCATCAATTGGTCACACAAAAGTCAGGTCTGAAAAACTGATTAAAAGTTGCAAAAACTTATTAAAACAGAAATAGTTGACATTCGGGAGCTTAAAAGTGGATGAAATGCCAGTCATTTCATTTATCATTGCATGGCGGAAATCACGACCACTGGCATTTTTTAATTGTGAAAACCAAACGGATATGAAAATGAAAGATTTATGCACGGATGAGAGGCCGAGGGAAAAAATTATCCATAAAGGAGTATCGTCACTTAGCAATGCAGAGCTGCTGGCGGTGCTGATCAGAACTGGGACCAGCAGGATGAATGCTGTAGATGTGGCAAGGGTACTGCTCAAGAATGCTTCGGAAAAATTGGGAGAGATTGCATCAATGAGTGTGGCAGGCATTTCCAACACTCATGGCATCGGTCAGGACAAGGCCGCTACAATCACAGCAGCATTTGAACTGGGAAGGAGATGTGCTCAGGAGCAGGCATACGACAAGAAACAGCAGCTGAATTCATCCTATACTGTATATAAGCTGATGTCTCCGCAGATGCGCAATCTGAAGAAAGAGGAATGTTGGATGCTCCTACTCAACAGGAACAACAAACTGATTTCCAAGGAATTGGTCAGTATAGGCAGTATAGATGCTACTTGCATTGACCACATGGAGGTTGCAAAGCGATGCCTTGAAAAGCATGCAAGCGGAGTAATCCTGGTCCACAATCATCCTTCTGGCAGTTCCTATCCGAGTTCGGCTGATATGAATGTTACGGAGTTGATAAGGAATACACTCGAGTCTTGCGGTATCAGGCTGCTGGACCATGTCATCCTTGCAAGCGACAATTGGTACAGTTTTGCAGACGAAAGCATTAACAATAAAAAATTTTGCAAGGGCGAAAAATAAAGATAAATTTGCAGAATCAACAAACACATTCACCAAATGAAAGTCATCAATTTAGGGGAGAATAATACTATTCTCAACAGATTCGTCGCACAGATGCGCGACAAGGTTGTACAAAAAGACAGCATGCGTTTCCGCAAAAACCTTGAAAGAGTGGGGCAGATTTTTGCCTATGAAATCAGCAAGACTCTGAATTATTCCGAGAAGCCTGTAATGACCCCTCTTGGCATCGCGAATATCAACACACATGATGACAAGGTGGTTGTAGCCACAATCCTGAGGGCTGGTCTGCCTCTGCATGAGGGTATCCTGAGCTATTTTGACGATGCCCAGAATGCATTTGTCGCTGCCTACAGAAAGTATGACAAGGGCGAGGATTTCCACATCAATATCGAATATTCAAGTACTCCTGACCTGACTGGCAAGACTTTGATTCTGGCAGACACGATGCTTGCGACCGGTGCTTCACTTGAGATTGCATACAAGAAGCTCTGCGAAGATGGAGAGCCCTCTTACACGCATCTGGTATGTCCTATTTCAAGCGCATATGCAGTGGAATACCTCCAGAAGAATCTGCTTGCAGACAATATAACTCTTTGGGTGGCAGCGATTGACGAGGAGCTCACCAGCCATTCATACATAGTGCCTGGCTTGGGCGACGCCGGCGACCTGGCCTACGGGGAGAAAAAATAGCCAAAGAGCTCTGAAAAGCAAGACTTTTCAGAGCTCTTTGCGAAGGCGTGCCTTGGGAATGCCGAGCTGGTCACGATATTTGGCGATGGTGCGGCGGGCTACCTTATAGCCTTTTTCGGTCATCTTTTCCACCAGTTCATCATCTGTCATCGGCTTGCGTTTGTTTTCATTGTCAACGCATTCCTGCAGTGCTTTCTTCAATTCCCTTGTTGAGACTTCCTCACCATCCTGGTTCTCGAGACCTTCTGAGAAGAAGTATTTGAGTGAGTATATTCCGAAATGAGTCTCGATATATTTACTGTTCACCACTCTGGAAATGGTGGATATATCGAAGCCTGTCTTTTCCGCTATATCCTTTAGAACCATAGGTTTAAGGTGGCTTTCATCGCCATCGATGAAATAGTCGTGCTGGTAATCCACTATTGCCTGCATGGTACTCATCAAGGTGTTGTGCCTCTGCTTTACTGCCTCAACGAACCATTTGGCTGAGTCGAGTTTCTTCTTGACGAAAGTGGCAGCTTCCTTCTTTTCCCTTTCCGAAGAATTGGCAGCTTCCATCAGGATGTCGGCATATTTTCTGTTCACGCGCAGCTCCGGAACAGAAAACCGTGGCATGGTCAGTATCAGTTTGCCATCAACATAGTCAAGCATGAAGTCCGGCACAATCTGCTGAGCCTGGTCATTGTAGGAGTCATCAATCTGTCCTCCCGGAGAAGGGTTCAATTTCAGAATCTTTGCCATGGCACTCTTGAGCTGTTTCTCGTCGAGACCCATTTTGGACATTATCTTCTGGAAATGCTTGTTGGTGAATTCGGTGAAATGATTTTCAAGAATCTTTTCGGCATTTTCAACATCGGGTGTACGCTTGCACAGTCTTATCTGTATGAGAAGGCATTCCCTGAGGTCGCGTGCTCCCACTCCCGGCGGATCGAATTCCTGGACAAGCTTGAGCATCTGGAGTACCTCTTCCTCATCTGTCTCAATATTTGCTCTGAATGAAAGGTCATCCACGATGCTTTCAATGCTCCGCCTGAGGTAACCGTCATCATCAAGGCTTCCGATGATGAATGATGCTATAGAATATTGATGTTCAGTGAGATTCCTGTATCCGAGCTGTTCCTGGAGGCTCTGCGTAAAACTTTCCTTTACGGAAAAAGTGCTGTACTGTGGACGTTCGTCCTTATTAATGTAATTGTCTGAACGCAGCCTGTAGCCAGGTATGGAATCATCTTCCTTGTAATCCGACAAGGAGACCTCCCTTGGAGCCTGTTCTTCGTC
>CAMCIE010000258.1 GCA_945874815.1 uncultured Bacteroidales bacterium | reverse complement strand
TCGGAAGCGAGACCGCTTCCACTGTCAGCTCACGAGGGGTTTACAAGCTCCCTGTCCAGAAAAGATTCGGTGCCGTGGACGAGGACCATCAGTGCTCGGGATATGACCAGGATGCATGCGCATGGTCGAATGTTCCTGACATTGATTTTGCACTTGCTGATGATTATCCATGGACCATGGGTCAGTTCGTATGGACTGGTTTTGATTATCTGGGTGAGCCGTCACCTTATGATACCGATGCCTGGCCGAATCACAGTTCAATGTTCGGTATCATCGACCTTGCATCCATCCCGAAGGACCGTTTCTATCTTTACAGGAGTATCTGGAACCGAGATGAGCCTACCTTGCACATACTTCCTCACTGGAACTGGGAAGGTCACGAGGGTGAAGAAATACCTGTCTTTGTCTATACTTCATACCCTGAGGCAGAACTGTTCCTGAATGGAGTGAGTCAGGGACGCCAGCGTAAGAGAATGACTGACAAGGCTTTCGGAGTTCAGACCGAAAATCATGAAAGCCGCTATCGTCTGATGTGGGATGGCGTCAAGTACAGCAAGGGCGTACTTGAGGTAGTTGCCTATGACCAGGATGGCAAGGAAGCAGCGAGGACTTCTGTCCGCACTGCAGGCAAGCCTCATCATCTGGAACTTGCAAGCGGCCTTGGCTTTGTCGGTCAGGACGAGATTCCGGTTTTGAAGGCTGACGGCAAGGATTTGGCATACATTACTGTAAAGGTCGTTGACAAGGATGGCAATCTTTGTCCTTCAGCCGGAAACCTTGTGCGTTTCGAGGTTTCAGGTGCGGCTTCCTACAAGGCTTCAGCCAATGGCGATGCCACTTCCCTTGATTTGTTCCATCTTCCACAGATGCATGCTTTCGGCGGAATGCTGACAGTCATAATGCAGGCATCGGATGTACCCGGACAGGCTGTGCTGAAGGTCACATCCAAGGGCCTCAGGCCGGCAACTCTGACAGTTGATGTCAAGTAATTATAAATTGTTAATATTCAATGCTTATGCTACAGATTGGAGACAAAATGCCGTCCTTCGAGGTCGTTGACCAGGACGGCAATAAGGTTGCCTCAGGCGACCTGATAGGTAAGAAAACCATCATATATTTTTATCCGAAGGACAATACTCCCGGCTGTACCGCCGAGGCATGCAGCCTGAGGGACAATTACGAGGCACTCCTCGCTCAGGGCTACAACGTCGTGGGAGTAAGCAAGGACAGTGCTGCTTCACACAGAAAGTTCATTGACAAGTTCTCGCTTCCTTTCACCCTGCTTTCTGACACTTCCACTCAGATGCTTCAAGATTTCGGGGCATGGGGAGAAAAGAAAATGTGCGGCAAGGTCTCTGTCGGCACTCTCCGCCGCACCTTCATCTTTGATGAGAACGGTATCCTTGTCCGTATCATCGAAAAGGTGGATACCAAGAATCACGCTGCCCAGATTCTTGGCTAAAGAGTTTTAGTGCATTATAATTTTATGGCATTTTGGAGAATTTTATAAAAAATTTCTTCCAAAATGCCAATTTTACATAATATTTGTAATAAACGTTTCGTATTCACTTTGTAATTGTCAGTAGTGTATTATGAAACGTTTTATCATTATATTGGGAACCGCGATGGGTATCGCCCTCTCAATGTCGGTATCTCCTGCCGCCATCGCTCAGGAGAATGGAAACAGGGATGAAAACGGAAAGATTGTCCGCGGACCATATCTCACCAACCGCTTTTGCGACAACTGGTTCATGGGTGTCGGAGGCGGAATCAATATTCTTTGGTCAGAGGGATTCCGTCCTGAAATAGGACCGAGCCTTGATGCATATTTCGGTAAATGGTTCACCCCGGCTGTCGGTATGAGGGTCGGTTATCAGGGACTCAGTTCCAAATATTGGACTGACACACCTTCCGTTCTTGGAAATGAACTTGATACTGAGATGAACAAGTATTTCCAGAAATTGGGCTATATGTACATTCATGGAGATTTCCTATGGAATGCATCAGATGCAATAGGGGGGTACAAGGAAAAGAGGTTCTGGAATCTGATTCCTTATGCACATGCCGGGTATTTCAGGACTTACGGACTCGAAGGTGTTGATTTTCAAAGAAATGAGATAGCTGCAGGTATAGGACTTCTCCATAATCTGCGTCTGTGCCGTTGGGCTGACCTGGTGATTGACATGAGAGCCCTTGCAGTGAATGGACGTGCATGCGGAAAAGAATCATCAGTTGCAGTTCTTCCTACCGTCACAATGGGTTTTGCCATGGATATCGGATGTCCGACCTTCAGGCGCTATTCGACACAACGTGAAAGAGACCGTGAGGAAGATGTTCATACCATCGCTTATCTCGAATCTGCGGCAATGTCCTACGAAGTGGCGAATAATTCCCTCATGGAGGAGAATCGACATCTCAAGAATGCTAATGCCAAGATGAAGAAAGAGATGAACTCAAACAAAAAACAGCACTGCACAAAAAAGGAACCTGTGGTGAATTTGCAGGGGATGGAACCTGTGGCTGTGTATTTCGAGATTGGAAAAGCTGAACTCAGCGGCAAGGAGATGAAGCATTTGGAGTATGTGGCAGAAAACATTGTAGAGAATGTCGAGGCTTGCAAACCGGTCTATCTTACCGTCCTCGGTACGGCAGACGGCAACACTGGTTCGCACAAACGAAATATGGCCCTGAGTGAGTCCAGAGCAAAATATGTTTACGACATTCTGACTGAAAAATACGGAATTGCTCCCGAAAGACTCTTTATCAAGGCTGAAGTGACAGAAAAAGTGGAACTTCCGGAATTCAGCCGTGCAGTCTTCATCTCCTTCTGATTATTTACTCAAAATCTTACCGGTATGGAAGGCTTTTCTGCCGCAAAGGCCTTCAATCACCAGATGAAGTTCTTCCTGGGGGAGGTGGCCAAGAGGGATGGCCATCTCCTCTTCCGGTGCAAGGCGGAGCA
>CAMCIE010000257.1 GCA_945874815.1 uncultured Bacteroidales bacterium | reverse complement strand
AAGCATCTATTCGTCGTCGCGGTCGGCTTTGTGGTATTTCTTCTTTTCCTTCTGGCCTTCCGGAGCTCCTGCAACTATAATCACGATTTCACCCTTCGGCTCATGCTCCCTGAACCATGAAGCAACCTCTTCAAGGCTGCCACGGCGGTGTTCCTCGAACTTCTTGGAAATCTCCCTTGCCACCGAGCATTGTCTCTGAGGACCGAAATACTCTGCAAACTGCTCAAGTGTCTTGACCAGACGGTAGGGCGATTCGTAAAAAATCATCGTACGCGTTTCCTGGACAAGGGATTCTATCTTCGTCTGCCGTCCTTTTTTCTGTGGAAGGAAGCCTTCAAAGCAGAACCTGTCGCACGGATAACCCGAGGAAACGAGGGCAGGCACGAAAGCAGTAGCTCCCGGAAGTGTCTGGACTTCAATGCCTTCTTCAATGCAGGTGCGTGCAAGGAGAAAGCCCGGGTCTGAAATGCCGGGTGTGCCTGCATCGCTTATAAGCGCGACGTTAAGCCCTGCAAGAATCCTCTCCTTGATCATCGAGGCCGTCTTGTGTTCATTGAATTTGTGATGTGACTCAAGCCTTCCGCTGATTTCGAAATGCTTCAGCAAGACCGAACTTGTACGTGTATCTTCGGCAAGGATCAGGTCTGCTTCTTTCAGAACCCTGATGGCCCTGAAGGTCATATCTTCGAGATTGCCCACAGGGGTAGGGACTATGTACAGTATGCCAGCCATCTTATCTTACCCTCCTTCTTGCTGCCATCATGAAACGATATACCGTTTCCGAGTCCATGTTCCATTGAGGGAACTCAGCAATGATATAATCTGCAACTTCCTCAAGGGAGTTCATACCGTTTATGGCATTGACGGCATTCTGGAATACGGCAGGATCTTCGTTGAAGAGAGTGTTTATGAACAGTATCCGGTCATTCAGGGATATGGCACTCCTGATGTCCTTGACAGGAGAACCCGGCATGTCGGTCCACCAAAGCGGACGCTTTACCTCGATTATCGGGGCTTCCGTTACCTCCTGTTCCGTCTCTTCGACTAAATCTTCCGGAAAATCTTCCGGGAGATCAGTGGAGCCATCCATCTCCTCAACTATCTTTTCCGGAATAACATCCAGCTCATCAATATCAAGACTAATCGGCTCTGTTTCTTCAGAATAGAGCGATTTTTCATATTCCTCAACCTTGTTCTCGAGATATTCAACTCTCTTTCGCAAATCAGAAATCAGGTCTTTAACTTCTGATAAAAATTCAGACTCTCTATTTTCCATAAGGCAATCTTTGACTATCTTTGCAACTTGTCAAACCACAAAATTAATCAAATGTTTTTAGAAAAAGCAAAAAAAGCAGGCTCTGTCGAAGTAATCTGCGGATCCATGTTCTCAGGTAAGACAGAGGAACTTATAAGGAGGCTCAAAAGAGCGCAATTTGCGAAACAGACAGTCGAAATATACAAGCCATGCATCGATGTAAGATATTCCGATGATGAGGTCGTGTCGCATGACTCGCACAGCATACCTTCAACTCCAATTGATTCCCCGGCAAGCATGCTGCTGCTTTCGAGTGATGTTGAGGTTGTAGGCATCGATGAGGCCCAATTCTTTGATGATACAATAGTCGAAGTCGTCCAGACTTTGGCTGACAGGGGAGTGAGGGTGATAATTGCTGGCCTTGACACAGACTTCATGGGCAAGCCTTTCGGACCGATGCCTGCCTTGATGGCTGTTGCCGAGGATATCCAGAAAGTTCATGCCATCTGTGTGAAGTGTGGTAGCCCTGCCAATCATTCGCACAGGCTCTCCTCAAGCGACAAACTTGTAGTCTTGGGTGAGAAAGACATCTACGAACCGCTCTGCCGTCATTGTTTCAATGCCGCAATTGAGGCCGAGAAAGCCAACAGAGAGCAATAGAAAATCGATTAAAATTTGTAAAAACTGATTAAAACAGAAAAACTTCCGTCAGACCCTGGCGGAAGTTTTGTCATATATGGGACGGCTGCATATATTTGCACCGGAACAACAGGCTGATTATGGGCAAGGAAGGAAAAAGAGGAATGAATTCTTACCTGGTAGGAATCATCGCGCTGGTATTCTTGATTCTGGGATATCAGACAGCTCTTTTCATACACAGGGCGGCAGTGTTGAAAATTGCCTCCGACAGGGATGCTCCCGACACCATATATGTCCTTGACTATGCCGAATCTCAGCCTGGAAAGCGGAAAGGAGACGGTCATTCCAACAATAAGGGTGAAACAATCCGGCACAACTCGGCACATTCCAAAGCAGTGGAGCAGGTCAGAAAGAATATCCCTCCAGCGAAGGTGGAAAGTTTCAGATTCGACCCCAATGAAGCCAGCATTGAGGACCTGTGCAGGCTTGGCTTTTCGCTCAAGCAGGCTGAGTCAATTGACAATTACAGGCAGAAAGGCGGCCGTTTCAGACGAAAGGAGGATTTCTCAAAATCCTATTGCGTATCTGACAGCATCTACAAGCGTCTTGCTCCTTATATAGATATACCGCAACTGGACCTGAACCTTGCCGACTCGGCAGCCTTTGATGCCCTGCCTGGAATAGGAGGATGGTTCGCCATGGCCCTTATACGTCACAGGCAGGCTCTCGGAGGCTTTTCTTACAAGGAACAGATGATGGATGTCAAGAATTTCAGCAGGAGCAAATTCAATGCTCTGGAAGACCTTGTCACCGTATCCGACGAATATGTCCGGCCATATCCGCTGTGGACCTATCCTGCGGATTCATTGAAGCATCATCCCTACATTCATTCTGCCAGAGCGGCAGAAGCCATTGTCCTGTACAGACAGAACAACCCCCGCGAACTTCTTACAGTGCAGGGGTTGAACAAAGCCGGGATTCTCTCTGATGAAGATGCTGCCAAGCTGTCACGATGCCGGATTGCTCCGCCATGACCGGTCTGTCTGGCTCAGTGTCAGTCTTTCTTTTTGAATGTT
>CAMCIE010000256.1 GCA_945874815.1 uncultured Bacteroidales bacterium | reverse complement strand
TTTGATATCGCCCTTGGGCGAAAATATATCAAAGATTTTCATGTTCGGTTTCATTTCAATAATTGTTTCTTCAATTCGGACATGGTACTGTGGAATGACCTGTATATACGTTTATGTAAGGGTGTGCGTCTGACAAAGCCCTTCATGTACGAGTACAAGTTTTTGCCGGCATTCGGAAGGCCGGCAAAGAAAGCAGCCCTTGAAGCCGGTACAGGAATGTCTCCCTCAAATCCTCCGTTTTCAGCAATAGCCTCATTAACAGGAACTTCCTCAAGTCGTATATTCAAAGAAGCCACTATATCCATTCCCTTACGGCTGTTGGCAGAAATAACGTTCAGCCCTTTCCCGTCATTGAGCTTTGGCATGGCCTTTCCGACATTCCAGAAATCCCCCAGGGTGATGTCACTGCCCGAACGGGAGCATCTGAAACGGCAGTTGTAGCAAGATGGACGCAGAGTAATATCCTGCAGGAACAGAGCCATATAAGGATCATTGTCCTTACCAGAGGCGATTCTGCGGCCATCATCCATCGTGACGGTGAATGAATAATTCCGCCATCCTGTTGTTTTGTCACGGAACTCCACCTTCACGATATGTCCGCCATGACGTTCCTCCAATGCATCCACATATCCGGACCACAAGCCCGGGCCCGGTACGCCATGACAGGCACAATCCACGGTAACAAGTCCCGGATAATCCTTTTCGAGATACCCCTTAAGACCCGCCACCTGGCAAGGAGTGCCGCTGAACAATGCCTGCCTCCCCTGCTCAAGGCAGGAACGGACGTCCTCAAAGCTCGAAAACAAATCGCTCTGGACATATTTCGAACCCTTCATGGCCTGAATATCATCCTCCACATGGCCCACCGTCCTAACATCGAGGAAGGCTGCCCCGAACACCGTACCACCCTTTTCAAGTACGTCACGGGCAAGGACAGGGAAGATTCCCCCGGAAGACGAACCGGCCTCGTCAGCATCACTTCTCGCAGCCCAAGTCTTCAACATTCCGGTCCCCACAGGCAAAGCATCCGGCGAGAGAATCGGACAGACAGCCTCGCATTTCCCGCATCCTATACAAAGGTCAGGATTGGCAAACGGATAGTCAAATCCCTCAATATCCCTTTTCATCGTGATACATTGCACGGGACAAGCCGCCACACAGGCAGTGCAGCCACAGCAAAGGGAGTTGTCTTTTATTTTAATCATTTGCGGAACATCTTAATTATCAACGACTTGATTTCATTTCTCTCACTTGCGGAACATCCCAGGAAAAGTATGGATATGGCAGAGCAAGCCATGGCGAGTACCATGGTGATGCAGGAATTGAACGTGCCCGAAGGCATGAACAGATGGCAAAGAAGTGGCAGGGGCAGGGCCGCGGCTGTAACGCCGAGCACATTGAGCCAGACTCTGCGCAGGAAGCCTCTTGCAGAAAGGCCTATCATGCCCCTGAGCATCACCAGACGGGCAAAGAAGCATATCTGAGAAATTGCAATAGCCACCATGACAGTCACTTCCGGTACGGCACCGAATTTCAGGAAGAGCCATGAAACAGGCAGGTTCAAAAGCTGAAGGCCACCCACGACTATCTGATAGTTACGGATTTTGCCGGTTGCAAGCATCGAGGTGATCAAAGGATGGGAGATTGATTCGCTCAGGCTGAATACCATGAAAAGGCGAACAAAAAGAACTGAATGCCCGGGTACCTCTTTCAGCCACAGGTCCAGAAGAAGGTCCGCTCCGAAAATGACAGGCAAGGCAATGACCAGCAGCAGGTAGTATGACATCCTGGAGGACTTCCGCACCAGAGCCATCATGTAGTCCAGGTCCCCGGCAGCATAGGACTTGGTAATCTGGGGATTGACCGCCGTCATGAAATTGGTGACAAAGCCCTGGACTGAATTGTTCAGCTGAAGAGCCACCCCCCTTGCTGCATTCACTCCCACTGACGAGAAAAGATTCACAAGGATGTTTCCTCCGTGGTCCCTGAGAACTCCCGATGCAGAACCTATGAAATTCCATCCTGCAAATGAGAACATTCTTCCGACGAGGGAGGAATCAATTACCATCCTGAATTTGCATTCAGGAAAATGAGTCCGGCAATACCAGCCATAAACCATCCTGACGACAAGCACAACGCCCGCCATGAGGGCAGCATACATGACAAGACGGTCACCATCGGAAAGCATTATGGCCAGAGCAACGGCCAGTCTCAACATTCCGTCCAGTATTCCGGTCCAGGCATAGGCAGACATTTTTTCGTGAGCCGTGATCGAAGCAGTCTGGGGAACGCTCATAAGGTTGACCACGAAGGAGAATATGCTGAAGTGAAGCACCTTGCAAGCTGCAGGAATCCTCTCCGCAGGGATGGTCATCTTATTGTGGATGAACCAGAGGCCTGTGGGCTCCGACAGAATGACTATTATCAGGGAAAGAGCCAGCTGGATCATTACGGCCGGTGAATAGACCTTGTTGAGCTGAGCCTGCTCGCCTCTGCCCATTTCGAAGGTGATGAATCTTGAAACGGCGGAATTGAGGGAGCCGGAGATGACTGTGAACATTGCGACTACTCCTCCGACTACATTGTAGATGCCGTAATCCTGCTCTCCGAGGGCTGAAAGAACGACCCTTGAGGTGAACAGACCCACAAGCAGCATGAAGAACATCCTGAAATAGAGCATCAGGGTGTTCTTCGCTATTGTCCTGCCTTTTGAAGAGTAATCGTCCGCCATATAATCCGTATTGCCGTTACTTTTGATTCCCGTTGTACAAAGATAGGAATCTTCAAAAATAAAGGGAAACTTTTATTTTGAGAATTAGAATAAAAACCCTAAATTAGTCGGACAAAATGTGAAAAGTGTAATATAACACTAAAAAGATAATAATTATGGTACGTTACGCAGTAATGTGGAAATTCAAGCCATCAGATGGCAAGAGTCCAAAGGAGATCGGAGAAGACGTCAAGGAGAAATATGAGTC
>CAMCIE010000255.1 GCA_945874815.1 uncultured Bacteroidales bacterium | reverse complement strand
AGCCAGTCGAAGAGCTGGGGATAACGGGAAACGGACGAGCTTGCCACCACAGGACGCTCGCTGTCAAAAGAATAACCGTTGACAATCGCTCCGATATGTGCGGATGCCTCCTTGACAGACTTTTCGTCTGAACAGGAGGCATCCAGCATTATTTCCAATGCTGACACCTGACCTGCCTCCCAGCCATTGAGTCGCTGAAGGTCTTCAATTGAAGCCAGTACAACAAGTTTGTCGTCTGTCTGGACCAGAGATTCATGAACAGAATCAACGGTGAAACGCCTTGCCTTGACCTTTTCCCCAACGAAATAGGCCGTCATTTTATCTCCGGCACCAAGGCCGGTAATCTCCGCCAGACGGCTCGGTATGGAAATGCGCATCTGAACACTGTCATCACTTTCCCATTCCACGCCTTTGAACAGCACTCCATGGATATTCTCCCCCTCTTTCACAATGCCGGCCCTGTAAACAACTGGATTGATGCTCTTAACAAAGTCAAGGTCCTTCAAATGAGGCACATACGAAGCATTCGCATCAATAGGGGAATTCTCGTTGAGTACATTCATATCATGGGGTGTTATCTGTACATCACCAGCCACGGCAGAGATGCCGTTCCTGATCTCGTGACGAAAGCCCGATGAAACAGTCACGGCAATGATCATCACAAGGAAACTGACTGCGATTGAAACACCAGCGAGTTTCCCCTTGAATCTCAGACGTGAGGCTATGAACAGTGAAACATCCATGACTATCTTGATTCCAATGCCTTGATTCTCAATTGTGCTGAAGCACGGTCAGAGTCTTCGCCATATTGCTCCATCAGCTTGAGATATTTGATTTCCGACTTGGTATTCTTGTCACGTCTGCTTATTATGACGCAATTCTTGATGGCAGTCATATCGCCCGGAAACTTCTTCAAGACCTTCTGATACTGTTTGAGCGCTTTTTTCGAGTCATTCATTCCGACAAGCCAGTAGGCACCGATATTGTTCATGAAATCCGCATTGTCCGGATAAATCGATCCCATAGTTTCGGAAAGAGCACGAAAAGCCTCCATTGCAGCCGGAGTGCCGAGAGTATAAAAACTATAGCAATATTCCTGCATTGCATCGGCAAAGAAAGCCTCATCCGCCACCTGGGAATTGTAATTCCATTTGTTGCCGTGCATATCTGCGAGCCTCTGGAGATAAACCAGTGCCATGTCCGGACTGCCTTTTTCATAGGCTATATATGCGTTCGCCTTCATAAAACGGTATTCGAGGTCGGAAGGCCTGAGTGCGATTGCCTTATCGACTGCCTTGATTGCTTTTCCGTACATTTCGTCATCATAGAATGTCTCCTGGTAGTAGTGGACATCCGTACCAGTGGAGTCCTTAAGGCTGAAAAGAGGAGACATTCCGAGATATTTCTTCTCTGCCTTGCTCACAATCTGCTCAGTCTTAGCCTTTTCCATCCAGAATTGGAAACGCGCGAGATGTACCCTGGCATCAGCAGAATCAGCTGCCTCCCAATTATCCAGCAAAGTCTCCACTCCCACTCCGGCAGGACCGAATTTGGAAACCAACAGGTTGTATCTTTGCTCAAATCTGTCTGTCTGGGCAAAAGATGACAGCGACAAGGCCATCATCGACAATAAAATCAGTAGTCTTTTTACCATATATTATATTTCCATTCTTATTCTTCTGGCTGAAGGATGCAGATTGTTGCATCTGTTGCCTATATTTTTAACAAATCCCAATGGAACAGAGCCATATTCAAGCAGCACTATCCCCCTTGGGGCATCAGGAAGCACTATCGCCTCTTTCTTCAGGAAAGACAAGGCAGTATCCAGGTCCACGGGAACAGACTCATAAGCATCCGGAGAAAGCTTGATGCAAAGAGCAAGGTCTGCATCAGGAACGAAATCACGTCCTTTAAGCACACCGGCAGCACAGCCCTCCGCCATGACATGAAGATATGATTCCACCTGGGCGACAAGCCCCTCAAGTTCTGAAGGAACGGCAATATATGTCTGGCCTTTCTGACGGAATGACATCTTGCATGTAAAGAGTTTCTCAAGGGTGGCCATAGCCGTATCCTTCTTCAACGGGGTACGCGAAGGCCTTGAATATGAATAATTTCCACATTTGCCTTGCTTGTCACCTGATGCCGATGTTTTCCGGAATGCGGCGCAGTACTGGCCTTCTCCCGGAACGTGTCCCGGCACAAGGCTGTAGCCGAATCCGGTATTTATCACACCGGCAGCATTATCTTTTACTCCTGACGTAAGTGGTTCAGCACCAAGCTCATTCACAATCCAGGATGCATTCAGGTCATTCTCATACCTATTGAATGTGCATGTGGAATAAATGAATATTCCTCCCTCTGCGAGGGAATTCCATACATCGGCAACAATCCTTTTCTGTCGGGCTGCACACATCCGGACATTGTCCTCCGACCATTGTTCAACGGCCTGGGCATCCTTCCGGAACATTCCCTCCCCTGAACATGGTACATCGGCAATGATGATGTCGAAAAATCCTTCCATGGCTGCAAAAGCCCGTGGATCATCATTCGTGACGACGATATTCGGATCGCCCCAAAGGGCGACATTGGTCGAGAGCACGGAACAACGCTGTTTCATTACCTCGTTGGCAACCAATAGGAAAGCATCTCCACGGCTTTCCCTGAGCGACGCTGCCACATCGGTTGTCTTACCACCGGGGGCAGCACACAGGTCAAGGACCTTCAGGGACCTACCCGACGGGAACTCCGGAAGATATTGCCTCAGTACATGGGCCACGAACATCGAAGAAGAATCCTGGACATAATATGCTCCGGCATGGAAAAGCGGATCAAGGGTAAAGACAGGACGCTCCTGAAGGAGATATCCATGAGGGCTCCACTCCACCGGACTGTCCTTCAAGCCTTCCGCCAGCACAGAAGGTTTGGATGGATTCAACCTCACCGACACTGATGCCGGCGTGGACAAGCTTGGCGGAAAGGTGACAATAACAAT
>CAMCIE010000254.1 GCA_945874815.1 uncultured Bacteroidales bacterium | reverse complement strand
ATAAACGATGCGCTTTCCATTGCTGAAATCCTCAATGATTGAGTCCTTTGCAGCAGTGAAAGCAGGTGCATCGAGTGAACTTTTGCCGAGCATGTTGATGGAATCCTGCCTTGCAATTGAATCCACCTTGGCAATGGAATCCCTCAATGCAATGAGTGAATCAGACATTGGTGCGGGAATAAGGGTGCTGTCAGGGGTTTCCTCCCTCAGCCTTGCCCTTCGTGAACGGCGGTCTTGCTGGGAAGACGGTGTGAAGGAACATAGCACAAGCATCAGAAATGCCACAATGCCAATCCCTTCAAGCCATTTTCCTATATTTCCGTACCTATATTTTTTATACATTATTTCCTATAAAATTGTTCCAAAGGCATCAAGTTGAGCCCAAGTTTACGATTTTCTCGCAAGTTTTTTATAATTTTGCAACCTGCAAATTTAGAACTAATTTCAAATTTTACAAAATGATGTTGGTCTTTAAGGTCAAGAAAGCTATATGCGCCGTCTTTTGTACAATTGTCGCGGCTCCAATCGCTTTTTCCTATACGGCAAACGAACCGGAAGGGGAGAGCGCATTGAAATTGAAGACAGTCGTGCTGGATGCGGGCCATGGAGGAAAAGATCCGGGTGCACCGGGACAGACATCATCCACAAGCGAGAAACACATCGTCCTGAGCATTGCAAAAAAACTCGGAAGCAGGATAGTACAGGCCTATCCCGATGTCAAGGTAGTATATACAAGGGACAAAGACGTATTTGTAGAATTGAACCAAAGGGCGAATATTGCCAAGAAAAACAAAGCGGACTTATTCATTTCCATACATTGCAATTCGAACTCCTCCAAATCTCCATACGGAGCTTCCGTCCATATTCTGGGGCAGAATTCCAGCAATCAGTCTAACAAAGGAGATTATTTCGACAAAAGCATGTCGGTGGCCAGGAGGGAAAACGCCGTCATGCTGCTTGAGGATGACTACAAAACCAAGTACCAGGGCTTCGATCCGGATTCTCCGGAATCAGTGATAAGCCACAGCCTTATGTGGAGCGCCAATTATGAAAGCAGTCTCATGCTTGCCGCTGAGATGGATGCGCAGTTCCATGAACCTCCTTTCAGAAAAAGCAACTATACCGGAATACATCAGGATGTATTCTACCTGCTTTGGGCGACGAACATGCCTTCAGTGCTTCTTGAGCTTGGTTTCCTTTCCAATCCGACGGATTTCAAATATCTCAGTACTGAATCCGGACAGAACCAGGTGGCAGACAAGCTTTTCAACGCATTCAACAATTACAAGTCATATTACGAAGGCAGCATGGATTTCGAGCAAAATGCCGACATCCGGCCGGCTCCGGCCGTGGACTCCGTTCCGGAAAGCTATTTCGCCATCCAGATTATGGGTCTTGGCCGTGCATTGAAAGCATCCGATCCGGCATTCAAGGGCCTGGAAGTAAAGGCTGTAAAATCCTCAGACAGTTCAGTTTATAAATATGTGACGGCTTGGTCCGAGGACAGGACAGCCGTATTGTCAGCCTTGGATAAGGTGAAAGTCAAATTTCCGGAAGCATTCATCGTCAAGGTAACCGGAGACAATGTAAAACGTGATCAGTAAGGGACAATTCTGTCCGTGTAATATAATATAAGGAAGAATCATGAAAATAAGTAAGGAATTCAAGATAGGAATATTCGTAATCACTATCCTCGTATTGTCGTTTTTCGTTATCAATTATCTCAGGGGCAAAGATATCTTCAACAAAGAGGTGGAATATATCTCACATTACGACCAGGTGGAAGGACTTGTAGTATCTGCTCCTGTATATATTAAAGGATACAAAGCCGGCAAAGTCTCTGAGGTAAACTATATCCGTGAAAGCGATTCATTTGAAGTAATATGTTCCGTAAGCAAGGAGTTCAGGGTACCCGAAGACTCCAGAATGACAATATACAGTGTGGATATCATGGGAGGCAAGGGCATACGCATCGACCTTGGCAGCTCAGACAAACTTGCCGCAAATGGCAGTATCCTCCAGCCTGATTCCGCACCGGACCTTTTGTCGAGCCTTGGTGACAACATAGGCCCTCTTCTGGCGAAGGTCAGCACAACTCTTGACAGCCTCAATGTGACAGTGACAGCCGTCAACCAGCTTCTTTCTGAAGAGAACCGCATGAGCATACGACGCACTCTCTCCAATCTTGAAAGAACAATGGCAAACCTGAACTCCCTTTCCGCCACTGTCAATGGCCGTTCTGAAGAGATTGAAACGTTCATGAGCAATCTTGCAGAATTGAGCGAGTCATTGCACGGAATTGCTGCAAAGGCTGACAAGACAATTGAAGGAGTAAACGGCGTAGTGAACAAGATTGAGCAGAGCGATATCGAGACAGTCATATCATCTTTCAAGAGTTTGCTTGAAAATATCAACGACCCTGACGGCAGCATTGGCAAATTGCTGACAGACGGTTCTGTTTATGACTCCGTTGATTCATTGCTTTCAGACATTGATATGTTGATCAGGCAGATCTCGGAAAACCCACGTAAATACATCAAATTGACAATCTTCTAAAAGATTCTCAGGCTGTTAGCAAATTTGTATTTATCAAATTTGTAACATTGTTTATATCAGGGATTTGTGCAGCAAGATGGTTAAATAATTTATTGATATTCAATAGTTTATAAATTATCAGTTTTAAAAAACTTTAAACGGATAACAAGTAAAATAAAATTAATTATCAATAGATTTTTAAATTTTTTATTTAATATTTTTCACCATCTTTGTAACCGTTTTAGAAAAATACACATAACCCTTATATACGACTAACTTGAGAATGACATCTGAAAAGCACATAATGGTCTGGAACAACTGTCTGAATTTCATCCGACAGAACATAGAACCACAACAGTTCAATGTTTGGTTCAAGCCAATCGTTCCGGTCTCATTGTCGGAAAGCACTCTTACCGTGGAAGTGCCTTCCGAGTTTTTCAGGGAATATCTCGAAGGAGCGTATCTTGAC
>CAMCIE010000253.1 GCA_945874815.1 uncultured Bacteroidales bacterium | reverse complement strand
GGTCGTGGTGCATGTTTGACAAAGAAATTCGTTGATGCATATCTGATGAAGGATGGTACCCGTTTCACCGACAAGCCAGGCTGGGAGACAATGCAGTTTGCAGAGGAAGTTGCTGACCGTGACCCTCGTCTTGGACAGACTATCCGTATCCCAGGATACAGACGTATCACTGAATCAGGTGGTTCTTACAGCTATGCTGAAAAATCTTTAGGAGTTGACCCGCTTTGTGCTGTAACAGGATTCCAAACTGCTAAATTCGTGATGCCGGACAACAACCTTGCATTCGACAAGCTTGATAAGTCTTACAATGATATCGCAATCTTCCGTCTCGGTGAAGTTCTCCTTAACTATGCTGAGGCAAAGGCTGAACTTGGAATCCTTGACCAGACAAGTATCGACAAGTCTATAAATCTCCTTCGTGACCGTGTAGGTATGCCTCATCTTCAGGTTGCAGGCCTTGTTGCTGACCCATATCTCCAGAGAGAAGAGTTCTATCCTGACGTTACCGATGCTCTTATTCTTGAGGTTCGCCGTGAAAGGGCTATCGAGCTCGCACAGGAAGGCTTCCGCTATCAGGATCTTATGAGGTGGAAACATGGAGAGCATCTTGCAAGACCATATTATGGCATATATTTCCCTGGTGCCGGTAAATATGATATTGACGGTGATGGCGTAATTGACTATTGCATCTATACCGAAGGTAAAGGCGATAAAAATATTCCAAGAAACTGGAAACTCGGTACAGATGTATTCCTCAGCGAAGGTGACAAGGGTCTTCTCGAGCCAGTTCACAATATTGTGTTCTCTTTCGATCCTGTAAGAGATTACCTCTATCCTATTCCAATCAATGACAGGTCATTGAACAATAATCTCACTCAGAACCCTGGTTGGGATGACGGACTTGACTTTTAAGCATTAAACTGAATCGTTATGAAAATTTCGAAATATTCAATAATTGCGTCTCTCGGAGCTGCCATGATGGCCCTCTTCGGATGTGCGCAGGCTGAAATAGAAGAATCGAAGGCAATCATACCGCAAGAAACAGAATATGTTCTTCCGGCTGCTGCCTCCGAGCAGGTCATTACCATCTATGCTGATGGCAAATGGACTGTTGATGTAAATGCAGATTGGCTTTCTGTCAATCCTACCTCCGGTCAGGGCACGATGGATATCACCCTTTCTGTTGAGGAGAATGCTGGCGATGAGGCTCGTGAAGCTAAGATCCTGATTCAGGGTGCAGCCACGATCAGTGATATTGAAATAGCAATCACTCAGAAGATGGACCGTTTCCGTACTATGTCTCCAATTTCAGTTACAGATGCTCTTGCCCTTCAGGCAGATGATCTTGCAAAGATTGGTGACGCTCAGATTATGGCAATCACTAAGAAGGGCTTTGTAGTTAGTGATGGAACTTCCAACATTTTCGTAAGTGGCACAGCAGATGTAAAGGTTGGTGACAAGCTAACCATTACAGGTGACATTGCCAAGGTCAATGACATTCTCGGACTTGTACTTGACGAGGCAACTATAAGTGGCAATGCTGAAGTTGCTTATCCTGAGGCTAAGGATGTGACAGGAGAGACTGCTTATGCTCCGGGCAAGGTTGAATTTGTAAAGGCTACTGCCTCATGTGCAGGTGGAAAACTTACCATCAACGGTAAGCAGTCTGCTGTAATCTATCAGCCTGTCATCGATATCAATGCTATCAACAAGCATGATGTAGTCCTGACCGGTTATTATATTGGTATTGATTCCAAACTCGCTGCCATAGCAATTGTTTCTTATGAAGACAATGGTGCTACACCGATTGTCGGAAAACCTCTTCCATTCAGGGATAACTTTGACTGGGTTGCTCCTTTCGTTCAGTATGACAAGGACAATGGCAGGACAACTGGAGACTCAATGGGAGACAAGAAAACCGTGAACTATGGAAATGCTTATGCAATCCCTGGATTCGAAGATATGTTTACAGGAGAAATGGGCTATGAGTCTATGTTCTATTCATCAAAGACCGTTTATGTCTGCGGTGGCAACTACCTGAAATTCAGTAAGACCAACAACTGTAACGGTGTTAGGCTTCCGGCATTCGCTATTGACGGCAAGGATGACCTCCGTCTCACATTCGACTGGGGCAAGAACGTTGATGATGACGTTAAACTCGAAGTGGTTATTGAAGGAGAAGGTACAATTGACGGCGCTTCCAAGTCCGGAGTACTCACACCGGATGGTGACTTCACCTGGAAGAGCGAGACTATCTTTATCAACGGTGCCACCTCTGGAACTCGCATCTGCATCAGGCCTACTACCTACACTGGAGCTGTCGCCACTGACGGCAAGCTCTACCGCTGGTTCCTCGACAATGTTGAGGTTGTTTCAATGGCAGGTATGAAAGAGGCCAATATCCAGATAGAAGGTGCTGACAACAACCTCATTACTTTCGAAGGTCTTGAGCCTGCAGCTGCCAACCTTACCGTTACTTCAGATTCTGATTTCTCAGTCAATTGCACAGCAAGCTGGTTGCATATCGATGTGACTGAGGGACTTGCAGGTGAGCCAACTGCTATCGTAGTATCCTGCGATCCAAGTGACCTCAGCGTGATGAGAAAGGATGAGATAACCATCAAGTCAGGTCTTTCAGAGAAGAAGATTCAGGTTATCCAGTCCGCTGCCGGTCAGCAGCTTGATCCGCTCATCAGCGTAATCTGCAGCAAGTCAACTGACGGATTGCTCGGTGAAGGAGATGAGTTCAGCGTTTCAGTTCAGGCTAACGTTGAATATGAAGTTTCAATCTCTGACGAATGGATCAAGGCTCTTGAGACTCCTGCTACCAAGGCTTCTGTTGAAAAGTCAGAGCACAGCTTCACTATCGATGTCAATATGACCGGAGCTGCAAGAACTGGCTATGTACGTTTCTACAATGAGAAATCAAACGTGGAGGCCGTAGTTGTTGTTAAACAGGAGAACTTTGAACCAAGAGTTGACGTCACTCTTCCACGCCAGTTGGGATACA
>CAMCIE010000252.1 GCA_945874815.1 uncultured Bacteroidales bacterium | reverse complement strand
TGTGATGAAGATGAGTGGAAGAATTTCGGCAGGGCTTGCCAGATTATGGATAACCTCATTGCCCAGGGTAAAGCAGTGCCTATGATTGTAGTGATGCCTAACGGACATGTGGGCATGGATGCGGCTCCTGGTGAAAGTGACTGGGGATATTACAAGCCATATCATGTGAAAGATGCTCCGGGAGCATTTGAAAGCAATTTCCTCGAAATCGTGAATTTCATTGACAAGGAATACAGGACAATCGCAAAGAAATCTGCAAGGGCTATCGCCGGTCTTTCAATGGGAGGCGGCCATACCTGCCACATCACTGCCAATTTCCCTGATACTTTCGACTATATCGGCCTGTTCTCTGCAGCAGTCGGCTACCGTCCTAAGGAAATGGCTCAGGAATCCCCTATCTACCAGAACGTATATGAGAAAATTGATGTCCTTTTCCAGAAAAATCCTAAACTTTACTGGATCGGATGCGGTTCTGAAGACTTCCTTCACAAAAATGTTGCAGATTTGCGTGCCAAATTCGATGAAAATGGCTATAATTACGAATACCTTGAAACAGGTGGCGGACATATATGGAAATGTTGGAGAATCTACCTGTCGGTATTTGCTACGAAACTTTTCAAATAGTTTATGAATAATATAAGTAAAATATTGATTCTTGCCTGTGCAACTGCGTTTGCAGCAGCATGTACTGACAATGTGCAGACAGTGGAAAAGCCTCGCGTCATCGTGACATGCGACCCCGAGCTGGATGACAACAACTCTCTGATCAGGTATCTCCTTTATGCCGGAGATTTTGACACAGAAGGACTTATCTATGCCAGCAGCCAGTTCCACTGGAAGGGTGACGGCAAAGGCACCAGCCAGTACATTCCGGGAAGGGAATATTCCCGTCAAGGCCGCGACCTCGGTCCTCAGACCAGCTGGAGATGGGCAGAAGGGGAAAAATTCATTGACAATGTGGTTGATGCCTACGCTCAGGTATATGGCAATCTCAAAGTCCATGACAGCAACTACCCTGATCCGGAGTATCTCAAATCCATCATCAGATTCGGAAACGTGGAATTTGAGGGAGATATTTCCCAAGACAGTCCTGGTTCAGACCTCATTAAGAAAGTTCTTCTGGATGAAGATCCAAGGCCTGTTTTCATTCAGGTCTGGGGTGGTCCGAGCACTGTCTCCAGAGCTTTGAAGTCAATCCAGGAAGAATATCAGGGCACTCCTGAATGGGAAAGCATCCATGCAAAGGTATCCGCGAAGGCCAAACTCTGCCTATCCGGACAGCAGGACCAGACATACAAGGAGTATATCCAGGTATTTTGGCCAGAAGTCGAGTCCATCATGCTAAATGCAGGTGTCACATCTCTGGGTTACGGCGCCAAGAGAGCAGTGGTCAACAAAGCGGACACTGTTTACTTCGGTGCTGAGTGGACTGACAGGAACATCAAGTCGAAAGGCATCCTCGGAGGCCTTTACAGAGTTTGGGGAGACGGCAAGCAGATGTCTGAAGGTGATTTCACCGATTATTTCGGGCTTTCCGGTTATTCTGTGGAAGAACTTGTCAACATGGGCTACTGGGTGTGGACTCCGCCTCTTCCTTATGGCAATTTCATCAGCGAAGGCGACACCCCATGCTATCTCAACCTTATCGGAAACGGCCTGAGAGCATATCAGGGCCAGGAATTCGGAGGATGGGGAGGAAGAAGGAAAAACCTTTCCGAAGATGAGAAAAAAGCAGGTTTCACTGCACCTTATGCCATGCGTGCAGTCAAGGACGAGGTCCTGCCGGTATTCCTTCCTGCAATCCAGAACGATTTTGCCGCACGTATGGCATGGTCGGTCACTGCGGATTATTCTGCTGCGAACCATCATCCCGTCATAGCGGCTCCTCTGGAGCTGAATGCATCTGCCGGGGAAAAGGTGACAATAAAGGCAAAGGTCAGCGACCCGGACTCAAACTCCCTCACACTCAACTGGCTGCAGTTCAACGTCGGCACATACAACGGCGAGGTGGAAATCACAGATGCGGATTCAGCATCTCCGTCTGTTATAATTCCTTCCGATGCCAGATCAGGAGAAACCATCCATCTGGTTCTCACCGCCACTGACAATGGCCAGCCTTCACTCACGAAATATCACAGAACAATAATAACAGTCAAATAAAATGAAAAAAATACTTACTTCACTTTTCCTTGCTTTCGGCATGCTTGTGTGCGCTTCAGCCCAGCAGGCCCAGCAGCAGGATCCGAGCAAGCACGTTGCCCGTACTTTCCCGATGACTTATGAGCATCTGTATTTCCACAGCGAGATTCTCGGATGTGACAAGAATTTCTCCATCATCCTTCCGAAGAGCTATGCAAAGGACACTGACCGCAAATATCCGGTTGTCTATATGCTCCACGGTCACGGAGAAAATGACTGGGAATGGGCGAACATCCCATGTCCGATGATTTATGAGGCTATCACTCAAGTTACAAATGACGGTTCCGCATGCGAGGCAATCATCGTATTCCCTCATGCAATGGAGGTCAAGACCGGTTATTTCAACAGGGAAGGATGGAGATATGAGGATTATTTCTTCCAGGAATTGATTCCTTTCATCGAGAAGAACTACAGGGTAATCGCAGACAAAGGCCACAGGGCAATCGGCGGTCTTTCAATGGGAGGAGGCGGTTCATTCCACTACGGAATGAGGCATCCTGAAATGTTCAGCAGCGTATATGCCATCAGTGCAGCAGTTCACGGAGACATCACGAAGCCTTCAGAAAATGCAAATGACATCGTTTCCGGCACCGCCTACACACCGGAGCAGCTTGAAGCCGCAAAATCCGTTTATTTCGTGCTCGACTGCGGTGATGATGACTTCCTTTTCAGCAATAATGTAGAGTGTTACAAATCTATGAAGAAGGCAGGCATGGAAGTTCAGTTCCGCTGCTACGACGGTGCACATGCATCTTACTATTGGTATGATGCTCTGCGCAGGGCAATGGTATATTTCACAAGGCATTTCTCAGACCAGTGCAAATA
>CAMCIE010000251.1 GCA_945874815.1 uncultured Bacteroidales bacterium | reverse complement strand
AATTATCCTGAGGTGTTCGGAAATGATGCCAAGGTACGGGCACGTTCCACCACTGTCATCAGGTGCATTCTGAGCATGAATGCCTTCACGAATGCTCTCTCAGGATGCAACAAAACTCTTGACATCAATGCGGATGCCAGCAAACACGATATGTATTACATGAACTGGCACGACCCTGAGCACATCGTGCCTGATGTGGATATGAGGGCCGTGACAGACAGTATCAGCAAGGCCAATATCCGTCCGCAGAGGTTCATGAGTTCCATTTTCAAGAATCCTGAAGGAATCAGCCCGTCATTCTTTTCTGAAATGTATATGATCTGCGGCAACGTTCAGGGAACGACCGTGTCTGAAGTGTCTTTCTGGGATCTTTTCACTGCAGATGAACTCTACTCATTGTATTATTGCAGCAATGCCGGATGGTATTTCAACCACGGCAATTCCCCTGCAAAGAACAATATGCGTCCATTTGTCCAGACCAATCTGCTCAGGACCATCATAGCCCAGGCGGACAATGCCATAGGAGACGGAGAATTTGCAGCTGACCTCAGATTCGGACACGACGGCAATCTCTCTTCACTTGTCACCCTGATGAATATCAACGGGCTCGGTGCATCCGTCAAAGAGATTGACAGGATTTCCGAAGTATGGAGCATCACGGACATCATTCCTATGGCCGCGAATCTCCAGATGGTATTCTACTGCAACAAAGCCGGTGAAGTAATAGTGCATTTCGCATTGAACGAAAAGGAAGCGACACTTCCTATCGATGCATACCAGCCTGCAGGGGCAAAGAAATCCTCCACGGCGAAGTTCTACCTCTGGGACGATGTCAAATCCTACTGGAACGACATCCTTGCCTGTTCCCCTGTCAAGAATTAATCCGTACGAACCATTGAGTTCGTTGAATTAATACCATGGAAAGTATTCAGCATTGGAATACAAGCCATCAGGCATCAACACTACAACAGCCATCAGTCCAATACCGATTGACAGACCGGCTGCAAAACAAAGGACTGGATTGAAACTCTTGAAGAGCTTGTCAATTTCGTTGTCTCTGTTCATTTTTTCAATTTTGATTTCAGGTGTTGTCTCCCCCTGTTGAGATAGGACTTGATTGCTGACCGCTCACAAATTAGGGAGGTCAGGTTCATTAGAAGTTGAAATATTCCAGACGCTGAAGCACTTGCGGGATGCTGTCTTCAGAGGTAACCGGAAGAATCAGGACGGTGTCAGAGCTTTTTTTGCCATCCACGTCGAGTGACATGGAAATATAGGCATTGAATGAATCTATCATCGCCTGAGACTGTGCCATGTACAGTTCAACGTCACTCTTGCACTGCTTCAAGGCCTTCGGGGCCACTTTCAGAAGCTTGCTGAAAGTGCTGATACTCTGGATGCTCTGAAGCTGAGTTATTCCGAGACTTGCAGAAGCGACGCCCAACTGGGCAATGGTAATGTCGTTGATCAAAGCAGTGCCATTGCCTATCCTCGCTTCCAATTTTGCAATCATGTCTGAAAACGAAAGCCGTGCTCCCCGTGAATCGACGAAAGAGAAACATTTGTACACTCTTCCGTCAGCTGCCTGGACATAAGTCTGGGAAGATGCAGGCATGTCGTAAGCTCCTTCCTGATACTTCCGGGTTGACTTCCATATTCCAGTCACATCCCTGAGATAAGAGTCAATTGCCCCTACCCCGCTATAGTATGACTTGACTTCCCATTCAACACGAGGCTCAGCCTTCTGCTGCTTTGCTTTCTTTCCTGAGCCTCTGGATGATGGTCTGGCAGAAGGCTCGGGTTCAAAAACCTGCTCACTGGCAGATGCTTGAGAATACTCTTCCTGTGTCGTGGAAAGAAAGATGTTTCCCGGAGTATATTTTTCCGGAATTACCAGATTGCAAGGCTGCTTGCTGAGAGTGAGATCGTGGAAAAGATACTGTCCTGAACGGACGTCACCGCACTCAAGCCAGAACATCAGCTGCTTGCACTTGAATACAGGGACGGTCACAGTAAGAGGCTGCATCTTATTGTCCAGCCAGAACTCTCCGACAAGCACATGATCGGCAATCACGTTCAGTTTGACGGGATTGGTTAATGCTTCCTTACTTCTGTTTAAGAACACCTCATTAAACTCATCCACATGTTCAAGCACATTCTCGACAGTGAAAGTACAACTTTCATACTGTCCGTAAGTATTGAATGCAGCCGCAGCAGACTGTTTGTTGTTCTGATCATTCAATAGAAGGAAAATACCAAGGTTCGGTGTTCCGGAGGCTCCGGCACTTACCCCCGTGTATGCAGAAACATCAGAAGATCCGACACTTGCACCGACTCCTGTCAGCAACATGAAAGCGACATCCATTACGGTCACATTTTCAAGACCAAGAGGTATGTTCGTCTCAAGAAGGAAACCTTTGTTGATTTCCCTGCCATCCTTCATTCTGAAACTCCTGGTGATGGTGCTTCCGTCAAGGAAACAATCATTCATATTAAAATTGGTAAGGTCGCTGACAAATCTTCCGTTGTAATGGAAGTATGGTTTATGGCAAAGGTCGATCAGGTCAGTCTCGTATGGATAATCCGGTTCTTCACGGACAAAAAGATTGTTTTCGACAGGTTCCCCACGATACAGAACGATGTCACCCAAGCCGATGACGGTCTGTTTCTGACTTCCGCTTCCCCTTCTTGCAAATTTCAAAGTACGGCATTTGTACAGAGGCAGAACATAATGCTGATTCGGCCAGGTACAGTAAATCTTGTGGTCGAAAACTAGCTGGTCATCCACATATATCAGAAGGTTGTCGTCATCCATGAAACTCCTTTTGCTCAGACAGCCTGCATCAAAACTGATCCAGTCATATTCACCGGCAAGGTCGAATTCTGCATAGGAATCAATAGGGTCGCCAAGAATGGTATTGCCGGTAGTAAGCAGAAGTCCTTCCCAATATTTGATGCCGCCCATAGAGTAAGTATAGTGGCGTGACTCACCCTCGAACAAAGTCTGGCTCGCCTTGCTGATTC
>CAMCIE010000250.1 GCA_945874815.1 uncultured Bacteroidales bacterium | reverse complement strand
AAGCACACCCACAAGAATCATGGTAAGAGCCGAAAGTACCAGACCGACACAGAGGAATTTGCGTGAGTCTGAACGGTCTGAAACCGAACCCATGATGAACTTGCTGAATGCATAGGCGATTGAAACAGCCGACATCGTCAGACCGACCTTTGCTGCATCCAGAATGCCGTTCTCAATCATTTCCGGAGCGGCAAGAGAAAGATTCTTTCTTACAAGATAATAACCTGCATAACCAAGGAATGCGCCGAGGAAGACCTTAATACGCATTGCCTTATAGGTCTTGTCAACCTTTTCCTGAGGCATCTGGGGCTTGGGTGCAGGTGGATCGAAAAATCTGCTCATATTATAATCTGTTTAGTTTATATTTACTTATTTGCTGCAATCGTGGCTTCTACATCAAGGGCATCAGCCAGGATTGTTACAGGGTTCTCTACTACGGCGCCTGTGCTCATCTCGATCTGCCATTTGCAGGTCTCGCAGTCTGTGGCTACGATATCCGGCTGAATCTCAGAAATCTGTCTGAAAACACCCTCGCCGATTTTCTGTGAATATGGGTAGTTCTCCTTCTTGAATCCGTACGTACCTGCAATACCGCAGCACTGTGATTCCATCATCACGAACTCGACTCCCGGAATCATCTTCATGAGCGAGGTTGAATAAATAGCCCATCCCAGCTTCTCCATGTGACAAGGAGTGTGGTAGGCAATCCTCTTGCGATAGTCATCCCTGAAGACCAGCTTGGCCTTGGACGAGTCTATCAATTTGAAAATGAACCTGGTTGCGAGCATGACGCTATCCCTGACATCACTGTTGTCGAGGCCGAGGATGTGCTCATATTCATCACGGATTGTGAACGCGCAGGTAGAACTTGTTCCGAGGACCACTTCACCGGCGTTTACCGCAGACCTTATACATTCAAGGTTGGAAGCAGCCTGCTTTGCAGCCTTTTTCTTGAAGCCGTTCGAAATCAGGGCAACTCCGCAACATTTTTCCTTATCCATCAGATGAACTCCATATCCGAGGGCATTCATTATCTTGACGAAATCCTTTGCAAGCTTCGGATAGTTGTAATTGGCATAGCATCCGTGGAAATATGTAACAAATTTGGAGTATTTTGCCTGTTCGGCCTCCGCATTCTTCCTGAACCAAGTCGTGAATTTCTGTCCTGAATATGAAGGAAATTCGCGGTGTTTGTCAACTCCGATGATTCCATGCATTGCAGATTTGACAATGCCCATTTTCAGGGTACCGTTGACCACCGGTGCCATGGTTGTTGCGACAGTGCCGAGAAGGTCGGTGTTCGCCAGTGCGAATTCGCGCAGGCCAGGTTTCTTCGAACTGTATTGCAGACGTGCCTTCTGGATGATGTCGCCGATCTTCACATTGGAAGGGCATGCCACCTCACACCTTTTGCAGTTCATGCAATATTTCAAGGCCTCATCAAAGAATGCAGGATCCTTCAGACGGTATCTTTCGCCATCAGGACCTGCCTGCTTAGGTCCCGGATAATCCGGATTCACGGCCATCACAGGGCAATACACCGTACAAATAGTACATTTGATGCACTGCTCAAAATTGTTTTCACTGGTATTTAATCCCTTATTCATTGTATTCTCATTCATAACCCCGTGAATTATCGTGTTATTTTATCTGCCACATCCAGAGCCGTCAGGATGGACACACCTGCGCCGCAGCCTTCCTTGATGCCGTTGAAGCCTGAAAGAGCCGATCCGACAGCATAAAGGTTGCCGATGGTCTTACCTGATCTGGATACCTTGAAATCTCCATCTGTGCGGACTCCGAAATGCATATAAGGCTGGGCATCAAACATAAGAGCGCTGTACCACTGTTCACGATCGGCAGGAGCATCTATATCAAGGTTGAATATAGGATCGAAGACTCCTTCCTGGGAAGCCATGACTCCCCTGCTGAAGAAACTACCTGAAGCCAGGACGAATGAATCAGCCTCAAAAACGGTATCTCCATGATTGACAGTACGGATGCCTTTAAGGATGTCATTTTCGAAAATTCCTTCAATGACCGTATCTCCCAGAATGTAAGTTCCTCCGAGTTTCTGGAAATGGGATTTGAGCATCAGCTGGGTCCTGATACCCGGGACTGAAGGAGGAAGAGTTGCCACGAACTCTACCGGAACGTCAGTGCGGGCTTTCAGGGACTGCGCATTCACAGGAGAGTCCAGACCAAGGACAGCAGGCACGAGAACAGCATCGGTTCCCTGTGCAGCTTCAGAAAGTTTCTGGGCAAGACGTCCGAGGACATCACCTTTGATTGCGCGGGCGATATTGGTAGAACGCATTTCCGTCGGATTGGTCCTGAGATAATCGAGCTCAGGGAGAGAAATGGAGCAAAGCTTGCACTCAACTCCTTGCTGCTCAAGTGATGCAGCTATGAATTCCGTGTGGAAATCAAGATATCCGTCAAGATTTGCAACTGTGATTTTCCTATAAGGGAATTTGCCGTCCTGAGGGATGGTGATATAACCTTCCAGAGTGAGCCAGGCAGGTTTTACAACGCCCATCGGGGTGAGCCTGTAATGGTTCCTTTCTGCCGAGCCGTTCAAAGTGATTCCGGCATGTGAGAAGAAATCCGGAACCGTTGATGCAAGCTCAAGCACTCTGTCCGCACCCATCTTTGCGTAAGGATGAGTCCGGGGGATTTCCCTGAGAGCTTCAGAGTATGGCTTTTCAGTGTTATAAAGTTCAAAGGATCCCGAGAAAAAATGAAGGGCGCTCTGGCCAGACGATACGACAAGTGTCTTCCTGCCTTTAAGCTGAAGTCCGATTCCTGCCACCAGACCACTCAGGCCTCCGCCTATTATTATTGAATCAAATTTCATAATTTTCCTATTTATTTGGCAACATCAGACTTCGAGAACGTGTCCAGTCCGCAGACACCCTCATATATCCATGAAGTGAACTGGGCCTCACAAAGAGTCTCGCCCCATGCCACCGGATACATGCCTTTCCATCTTTCATTCATGAAAGAAGCAAGGTCTTCGGCAGACTT
>CAMCIE010000249.1 GCA_945874815.1 uncultured Bacteroidales bacterium | reverse complement strand
ATCGGCCAGTTGTCCCCGTTCCGGATGTCATTTCGACTGGAGGTGCGAAGCACCGGAATGGAGAAATCTATAGCCAGCCGCCATTCTCAGCCTTGAAGCTGCGGGAAATAATGCTGACCTCCTGCGTGAGCTCCATTCCTCCCGGAGGGTTTGATCCTCCGCCGACAGAACTGCCACCTCCGACAGCCTTGATGCGGACCTTCCCTGCACCCGTCTTGGTAGGGTGTATGTAAAGCCTTCCGTATTTGATTTCCGGCTCTTCCGCAAGACCCAGGGCCTCACGTGAAGCATCGTCAATTTCCACCGAAATATAAGTGAGGCTGACCGAGGCCGATCCGAAATAATCAGACAGGTCAAGCCACTGCTTCCGTCCGGTCTCTGCGGTCAGGCATGGGATACCTTCGATGTGCATCATGAGCCTCCATGTGTCAATCGCACCCGTACCCATCTGATGATAGTATGGGGCCATTGACAGAGGCTGCTTTATATTCATGTAGTAGGTCTTCTCCTTTATGGCTCCGATTCTGGTATCTATGTCGTTGACTGAGGCAAGTATCATCTGCTTGAACTGATTCACAGTGAATGTCTTTCCAAGCTTCTGGGCATAGGATAGTCCGAGTGCTACGACTCCAGATACATGAGGGCAGGCCATCGATGTACCCTGCATATAGCCATAGTCACTTCCGCTTATGGATGAGACCAAAGTTGACAGCACCGCACTCTTATTGCCGCTTGAGCCAAGGTAATACTCTCCTCCTGGAGCCGTGATGTTGCATCCCGGTCCGTAGTTGGTATAATATGCAGGAAGGAAGTCCGGAGCGAATGCCGACACGCTGATGATGTCGTAGAAGGCACCCGGATAATGGGCATAGTTGTGGGAATCGTTACCGGAAGCGAAGATTGCTATGTTGCCGTCGGTCAATGCCTTGTTATTGCCAACGGAAGCCTCGAAATAATGGATGGCATCTATTTCGAGGGAGCCTACAGCCTTGATGTATGCATCATCAGAAGAAAAGCTGACAGTGTATCCCCAGGAGTTTGAAATAATTGAAGCTCCCATGTCAGCGGCGTATTTGATAGCTTTGGCAGCCTGTTTGGCCAAACCGCCATTTCTCCCGGACAATATCTGACAGCTCATAATGCGGCATCCGTCACCCTTGCCGCTTCCTCCTGCGATTCCGGACACGCCCAGATTGTTGTTGTTTACGGCAGCAATCGTTCCTGCACAGTGTGTGCCGTGTCCTACATCACCTTTCTTGTTCCAGGACAGGGGTCCGTCGTCAACGAAATTGTATCCATAGATGTCATCGACATATCCGTTGCCGTCGTCATCGACTCCGCTCTGGCCGTTGAGTTCCTTTTCGTTCACCCACATGTTTGCCCTGAGGTCGGGATGGTCATATTTGACACCTTCGTCAACTACCGCGACGATGATTGACGGGTCTCCGCATGTAAGGTTCTTCCAGACATCCATTACGTCAATGTCTGCTCCCTTGTATGCGTTTGTGGCGATGGCGGCGTTGCCCTGGTTGAAGTAATGCCACTGGTCCACAAGAGACGGGTCGTTGAACGGAAGTCCGGTCGAAGCGTTATCAGCTTTTGTCTGGACTTCAGGGTAATAAGGGAACGAAACTCCGTCGCTCGTTTTCCTTGCAATGCTGTTGTATTCCACGAGGGCTACGGCCGGGATTGCGGACAGGGTGTTTGCAAGGTGATGGAAATCAGCATCCTCTGCAAGAGTGATTTCATACCATCTGTCAAGCCCGAACCTTGCTTCAAGTTCCTCTTTTCCCTTTGTACTCGGGAAAATCTTCTCCACCGACGCCACTCCTTCGACTCCTGCAAGGATTTCCCTTTCTGACGGGTCGGAAGTGTTGGTCTTCACAAGGAGGACATCAGTCGTGTAATCGTCTGCAAGTTGAACGACCTTGGTGCGTACATTTTCCTCTGTGATGTCCGGAGCAAGGCTCTGCTCATCAAGGACAACATTGCACGAGACTCCGCCGAGGCCAATTACAGCCATAGCTGAGCCAAGAATTAAAAATCTTGAAATACTGTTTGCCTTCATATTCACAAATTTTATAACATGGAACGTCAGGTCGGATCCCTCCGGCCTGACGTTGAATATTCAGTCAATAATTAATTGAGTCTGAATGACTCTTTTGATATTGATCTTGAAGATGCGTCACTCTTCTTGACATAATTCTCTACTACTGAGAATGTAGCGGTTTTTGCATCCTTATGATATGAGAAATCTACCTTCACGCCCTGCGACAATGTTGCAGGAGCAAGGATATTCTCGCTTGGAAGAGTAGCATTATGCCTCTTGGCTGCTGCTGGAGCTGCAGGGGCAGATGCAGGAGTATAGGCAGATGGGAGAACCACTTTGAATGCTCCATTGGCATTTCCATAATAAAGTTTGCCAAGTGCACCAACGAAAACACCTTTTGTAGGCATGGTGATGACCCCATCCTTCAAAGTACCGAAGAATCCAGCGGCTGCTACCTCATCAGCAGAATTTCCTACTGACATATAGTAATAACCTGCACTCTGGATAGTAATCGTACCTACTCCCCAATCAATGCCAAGTTCCTGCTCCGGGAAGTAAACTCTGTCAGGGTTGCTTGCATATATATCTATAGGCCAATCTTGACTGTCATCCCAATCACCAGGAGCATTGTAAGGGAAAATTTCGCCGTATGGATTTACAAGTCTGTATTTGCCTGGATTTTCCTCACTTTCAAGAATCTCAACTTCATATGTTACCGGGTCCAATTCAAAAAGATGAGTGAATGTATCTTCTGTGTATTGGCCGACTCCGAGAGATTTGAAGGTCTCAGGAATCTTTGCGGTTGCATAAGATGAAGCAGCATATGCTGCCTTGGTTCCATTTGTTGCCCATACAACTAGAGTATAGTCAGTGTTCTGTGAGAGTTTGGTGAAGAGTGAGCAATATCCTCCGACAGCTTTCATTTCCTCAAGAACATCAGCTGGTACAGATTCGACATTATTCCTAAGATCATTGATAACTACATCCATTCCGTATTGA
>CAMCIE010000248.1 GCA_945874815.1 uncultured Bacteroidales bacterium | reverse complement strand
GGACCGGGAGTTTAATGTATGACATATTGTTATGAAATATATTGAAACGTCTTTCCCGGTCCAAAGGAAAGACGTTTTTTTATAGAATAAGTTTTAAAATGTAAGTCAGATATCTGAATACGTACTTATGAAAAATAAATTAAGAAGCGCCGTCACGATGGACGGCCGCAGGATGGCAGGTGCAAGAGCCCTTTGGGTTGCAGCCGGAATGAAAAAAGAAATGATGGGCAAACCGGTAATTGCCGTGGTGAATTCGTTCACGCAGTTTGTCCCGGGCCACACGCATCTGCATGAAATCGGTCAGATTGTGAAGGCTGAAATCGAGGCTCAGGGCTGCTATGCAGCGGAATTCAACACAATCGCCGTTGATGACGGCATCGCAATGGGACATGACGGCATGCTCTACTCCCTTCCTTCAAGAGACATCATCGCTGACAGCGTGGAATATATGGTGAACGCCCACAAGGCCGATGCAATGATATGCATCAGCAACTGTGACAAGATTACTCCGGGCATGCTGATTGCCGCAATGAGACTCAATATTCCTGCAATCTTCGTCTCCGGAGGCCCGATGGAAGCTGGAGTGATGGGAGAAGAAAGACTTGACCTGATCGATGCGATGATCAAGTCTGCAGACAAGACAATCGATGATGCAAAAGTCTCAGAGATAGAGAATTGCGCGTGTCCGGGATGCGGATGCTGCTCGGGAATGTTCACGGCCAATTCCATGAACTGCCTCACTGAGGCAATCGGACTTGCCCTTCCGGGAAACGGAACGATTCTCGCAACCCACAAACGCAGGGAAGACCTTTTCCGCAGGGCAGCACGCCAGATTGTTGCCAATGCATATAAATACTATGAGGAAGGAGATGAAAGCGTCCTTCCAAGGAGTATCGCAACACGTCAGGCCTTCATGAATGCAATGGCGCTTGACATTGCCATGGGCGGATCGACCAACACCGTTCTTCACCTTCTTGCAGTCGCCAACGAGGCGGGAGCGGATTTCAAAATGAAAGATATAGATGAGCTTTCCCGCAGGGTACCATGCCTGTGCAAGGTGGCTCCGAACACAAACAAATATCATATTCAGGATGTAAACCGCGCCGGAGGAATCCCCGCAATCATGTACCAGCTTGCAAAGGGCGGCCTCGTGGACACATCACTCAAAAGAGTTGACGGCATGACCCTCGCCGAGGAGCTTCAGGCCTACAGCATTGACTCTCCGGCGGTTACTACCCTGGCAAAAGAAATCTATTCAAGCGCCCCGGCCAATGCCTACAGCACAAAAATGGCCTCACAGTCAAATGATTACAAAGAATTTGATATGGACCGGGCAGAAGGCTGCATCCGCGACCTCGAGCATTCCTACACAAAAGACGGAGGCCTCGGAGTCCTCTTCGGAAACATCGCCCAGGACGGATGCGTAATCAAGACTGCCGGAGTTGACAAGTCCATCTGGAAATTCTCAGGACCTGCGAAAGTATTTGATTCACAGGAAGCTGCATGCGAAGGCATCCTCAGCGGAAAAATCGTAAGCGGAGACGTTGTCGTAATCACCTATGAAGGTCCGAAAGGCGGTCCTGGAATGCAGGAAATGCTTTACCCTACTTCCTATATAAAATCAATGCACCTCGGAAAAGAATGTGCCCTTATCACTGACGGACGCTTCAGCGGTGGAACCTCAGGTCTGAGCATCGGGCACATTTCTCCGGAAGCAGCTTCAGGCGGCAACATCGGCCTGGTCCGCGACGGCGACATCATAGAGATAGACATTCCTCAGAGAAGCATCAATGTGAAACTTACCGATGAGCAGCATCAGGCAAGAAGCAACGAGGAACTCTCACGCGGAAATAAAGCCATCACTCCACCTTTCAGGCAGAGGGTGGTTTCAAAGAGCCTCAAGGCCTATGCGGCAATGGTCAGCTCGGCAGACAAAGGTGCAGTCAGAATAATCGAGGATTAAATTCTACATATTTCGCATATAGCCAAAAACGAAACAATACACCATTTATGGAGATCAATACAAACCAGACAGGAATCGGAGAGCAGATTACCGGGTCCGAAGCCATTCTCAAATCCCTTGTTGCAGAGGGAGTTGATACAATCTTCGGGTACCCGGGAGGTCAGATCATGAAATTTTATGACAAGCTTTTCGACTATGAAGATTCTCTCAGGCACATTCTGGTACGTCACGAGCAGGGTGCAATCCATGCAGCTCAGGGCTATGCAAGGGTAAAAGGCAAGGCAGGAGTGGTTGTCGTGACTTCAGGCCCGGGAGCAACCAACCTTATTTCGGGAATTACGGATGCAATGACGGACTCTACTCCGCTGGTGGTAATCACCGGACAGGTTGCGGTGAGTGCTCTTGGAACTGATGCCTTTCAGGAAGCTGACATCATAGGTCTTACAAGCCCGATTACAAAATGGAACTACCAGATACGCCGTGCCGAAGATGTGGCATGGGCGGTTGCAAGGGCCTTCCATATTGCCAATACCGGAAGGAAAGGCCCTGTCGTTCTGGACTTTACAAAGGATGCACAGGACGGATTGACAGATTTCAAATACGAAAAATGCGAATTCATAAGAAGCTATATTCCGGAGCAGCCTCTTGACAACGCAAAGATCCGCCGTGCTGCCCAGATGATCAATGAGTCAGAGCGCCCGTTTGTGGTCTTCGGACAGGGAATCCTCCTGAGCGGAGCCAAGAAGCAGCTTGCGGCCTTCCTCGAAAAAGGTGGTATTCCTGCCGGAAGCACTCTGCTGGGCATCGGTGCCCTTCCATCGGATTTCCCTCTCTATGCCGGGATGATTGGAATGCACGGAAACATTGGCCCGAATGTCATGACCAACAAGTGCGACCTGCTTATTTCAGTCGGAATGAGGTTTGACAACAGGGTGACAGGTACAGTTCCCACCTATGCAAAGAATGCGAAAGTCATTCATATAGACATAGATGCATCAGAAATAGGAAAAATCATCCGTCCGGAAGTGGGCATCGTCGCCGATGCTGCAAAAGCGCTCGAAGCTCTGACAGGCCTGATTGAACATAAGGATAGAAGCGAATGGCTGGGCGGATTTGCTGCCTGTGA
>CAMCIE010000247.1 GCA_945874815.1 uncultured Bacteroidales bacterium | reverse complement strand
CGTGTAATACTTTTGTCAAATTTGCCGAAGCATATACTGACAGGGATGGCTACTACAGCATGCAGAAAAACTTTGCGGCAGACTTGAGGTACAGGCTCATATTTAAGAATGAGAAAGGTTTTGCATTGGGATTCAATCTGATTCTGGTCCCTGGTTCAGTGTCCACACTCGGAAAATCCGGGCCTGAAGGCATTGACATGACAGTCACCAAAGACTCAGAAGCCAAATTGTTCGAGCGCTGTGCAGTCAACAATGCAGCATACGACTATTATTCAAGATGCTCGGAAGAGGATCTTGGCATTGATGAACCTTCATCAGGTGTACGAATCTGGCTTTTCAATGGTATGGAAGCCAGCAGTGCCCCGATGCTGCATCACGGAGCTATAATAAGAAGCGGACTGTTTGCATCGTTCCTTGGGAAATATGCTCCTCTTATCGAAGCCTTTCTGCCGGACCTTACAATCGGAACAAAAGGTCGTGACGAGTACAGGGAAATATATTCAGTGACAACTCACGAACTTGCCCACGCAAGCCATTTCAGACGTGTCGGAACTGAATTTTGGAACGAATACATTTATTATATAGTCGAGTCATACCTCAAGTCAGGTGGTATGACCTACGGGGACGGAACTGCCAATGGAGCAGGATATTGCGAGATTGGAGAGATGTGGGCCTACTACCTCCAGAGCAAGATGTTCAAGGACCGTTACGGCGGATCTTTCCCTTCATTCGGAAACTCATTCTGGTTCTATCCTCAGATATTCCGTTATCTTGATGAAAGGGGATTGTCTGCATCGGAAATATTCAATGTCCTGAAACCGGAAGTCATCTCGAAAGAGATGCTGAAGACAAGCCTTATGGCTGCATATCCTGCCAAAAGAAACGAAATAGAACAAGTCTTCGGAAGGTATGGAAACTAATAGAATCACAAGATATGTATTCCTGACTATAATCTCCATCTTCCTGATTGCCGACTGGTCTGCGCACGCCAAAAAATTCAGTATCTCCACAAATCTGCTGGGATATGCTGAACTCGGTACTCTGAATATGGATGCTTCATACGCAGTGTCAAGAAGATGGAGTGTTATAGCCGGAATCCGTTATAATCCTTTTACATTCAAATCCGGTACTGCCGACCAATTCCAGTACAGGCAGCAGTCATATTCAGTCGGAGCCCGGCTATGGCCATGGCATATCTGGTCAGGATGGTGGTTTGCCGGGAAAATACGGTATCAGGAATATAATATGGGAGGCGTTTTGTCCGAACAGACAGAAGAAGGGGACAGAATCGGAGCTGGCTTGTATGCGGGATATACCCACATGCTTACTCCATGGCTTAACCTCGAATTCGGTCTCGGATTCTGGGGTGGAGGTGCCAGATACACAAAATACTCTTGTCCGACATGTGGATGGACTTTGGAGAGCGGTAGGAAATACTTCCTTTTGCCGGATGATTTTGTAATCTCACTGGTCTATGTTTTCTAATTGTAAATATTTGATATTGATGACTTTAATAGCTGTTTCCTGTTCCTCGGCACATAGGATGGATGGCATCAGGAACGGTAGGGTTTCCATGGGCTTGTCCGTCCCTCAGGACGCAGAGCCTGTGCGTGACACTGTCGAGAGCATCAAAGTGGACAGCATTAAAGGTACAATGTCAGATGGTCCTATCATCATGAATGCAATCCGTGATACTGACACAGGAGAAATGGTGGCTACCGATGTAATCAGCGCATCGAAGGTCACTGCACGTTTCAGGAATGTAGCTGAGAGGCTGGGCTATGTTTCCATCGAATTTGACATATCGGTTCCTCCCGGAATGTCGGATTCCAATTGGAAACTCAAGATATTCCCGGTCATGATGATTGCTTCAGATACCACTGTACTTGACCCATTGTTCATAACAGGAAAAAACTATCGGGCAAGGCAGATGAAAGGATATCAGAGATACCGCAATTTCATAGCCTCGATAATTACCGATACCACGGATTTCATTCGTGTGGCGCAGCTGGAAATCTTCCTGAAAAGGAATTTTCCACAGACCTACAAGATGAAAACTGACTCATCATTTGTCAGTGAACCTCAGGCCATGGATCTGTTCGGAGTCACTCAGGAGGAGGCCCTGAGGCATTATACCAGGCAGCTAATGGTCAGGCGCAATGAAAGCCGGAAGGCCAGAAAGTCCAGAATGTATGCAAAATATGTCAGGGACCCGATTGTCAAGGAGGGGATCAGACTTGATACGGTTCTTGTTTCCGAACAGGGCGGGTTTACCTACAGATATGTCCATACTTTCAGGATCCGGCCAAAACTGAAGAAGGTTGTGGTGACACTGAACGGTGAATTGTATGAAAACGGAGACAAGAGATTCGATTTGCCTTTTGATGAGCCATTGACCTACTACATAAGTTCCTTGTCTTCATTGGCTGACAAAACACCAAAGTACAGGATGATTGTACTTGAGAGGATGGTTAGGGACAATACGAAGGTCCTGGTGGATTTCCAGCAAGGAAAAGCTGTACTTGATACTGCAATCGGTGACAATGCCTCAGAATTGAGGCGTCTGCGCAAATGCATTGATGATGTGGCTTCCAGAAACGAGTTCGACCTGGATTCGCTTGTAATCATCGCCTCATGTTCACCGGAGGGTCCTTATAAGACAAACAGCCGCTTGTCGGCTGCCCGGTCGGAAACCATGAGGAAATACATAAGTGATTATGTTCCGGATGAATGGAAGGACAGAATGGTGACCGCGGAACTGCCGGAGAACTGGCCTCAACTAAAGAAACTTGTTGCTTCGGACACGTTGATTGAAACCTCTGTGAAAGAGAAAATACTTGACTTGATGCAAAACATCAGGGATTATGACCTTTTGGAAAAGAAAATATCCACTCTTTCCCAATACCGGTATCTGAGAGAAAAAATATATCCGAAACTTCGCAGTGTGAGCTTTGATTTCCATCTCCATCGGGTGGGCATGGTCAAGGATACGGTACATACCTCCGAACTTGATACTGTGTATATGTCCGGTCTTAAGGCACTCGAGGACCTGGACTACAAGGAAGCAGTCAGGATACTCAGACCTTATGCC